>JAUWMD010000177.1 GCA_030613345.1 Candidatus Krumholzibacteriota bacterium | reverse complement strand
CCGTAGAGGGACGAGAAGAAATCGAGCGCTGGAACTGATATATCGAGGTCAGTCGCTGCCTCCACGACCAGGTCGGGGTAGCCATAGTTGGTCACCTGCATCGTCTCGCCCGGGGCATAGATGAACTGATCGGTCATGAGGACGTACTCCGACGCCGATATCGAGAAGAGATAAGGCGGCATCGGGTAGTTTTCCCTCCACTTGTACCGAGTGAACGATTCGCCCCAGCGTATCGTGTCGGCCTGGCCGATAAAGTCGCCGTTCGAAGTAGCGAAGAAATTCGGCCTTACCGAGAGGGCGATATCGAATGTGGCCTTGTCGTCGGGATAATCCTTGCAGGGCCACCACGTTCTGGCGCCCCATGGTTCGCTCAGCGAGTAGATGACGGGCGTCAAGTCGTGCATCCTGACAAACAGCCCCGCGTGCGCGGCAGCGGTCGGATCGCCCTCGAAAAAAATCGTCAGGGTCGTGCTCTCTCCGGTTGCGAGGCCGATCGGGAGAGGAACGCTGATGACGTCGCCGCTTCGCGAGTATACCGAGCTTCCGATTCCTTCCAGTTCGACGGAAAGTATGGCCAGAACTGGATCTGCGTTGAAATCGACCTGGAACAGGGAATCGATCGTGCTCTCAACCAGGGCGGTGACTCTTCCCTCGACCATGCCCGTAGCCTCGTCGAAGGCGATGTCGACATCATAGTGGATCACGTCGGATATCGTCTGGGCGGGGGTCGGCTGCGGCGCGAGCAGGAGCGGCCGGCCGGAATCCCTCCTCGGCCTCTCCATCTTCAGCAGCAGATCCCTGTCCATCGTTCCGAACCTGTCCTGGGCCCCCGTGCCGGAGGCTGCAGACAGGATGATCATAATTGCTATAATGGTCCGTTTCATTGTAACCCCCTCAATTACATTCGGTTGTATTATAAATTATACTATTTCCGACTCCCCGGCGCAAATGCTCTGGACTCCCTTTGCGCTTTCAATGCGTGTTGACCTTGCATATAATCCCATTCTGATCAACGGGATATGGACGCGAAGCGGCGCCCGGCCCGACAGAGAAGGAGCGAAGACTGCATTGATCATCAACAGGTTCAGAGTCAGCGGCACACTGAGGGAGATAATCGAGAACACCGGATGGCTGTTCGGATTGAGGATCCTCAGGATGTTCTTCGCCCTTTTCGTGGTGGCCTGGATGGCGAGATATCTCGGCAGGGAGCAATTCGGTATCCTTCAATACAGCGTGGCGTTTGTCGGACTATTCAGTCCGCTGGCCATTCTCGGCCTGCAGGGGATAGTCGTCAGGGATATCGTCCGCGAGCCTGAGGCGAAGGACGAGATTCTCGGCACTACGATCGTGCTCAGGCTGGTGGGGGGGCTGACCGGATTTATGCTCGTCCTGCTGGCTATCTATCTCGTCAGGCGAGACGAGCCACTCGTACGCATGGTAACGGGGATAGTCGCGTTGATCCTGTTCCTTCAGGCCTTCGAAAGCATCGACTCGTGGTTCCAATCACAAGTGCAGTCGAAATACACCGTTATAGCCAAAAGCGTGGCCCTGGCCGTCGCCAACCTGCTGAGGATCATTGCGATCGTGACGGAGGCACCGCTGACGGCATTCGCGGCGACACTGGCCATCGACGCGATTGTTGCCGGGAGTGCCCTCGTAATCGCTTACAGGTCGCAGGGGCATCGCCTGGGTGACTGGCGCTTCAGCATGGCCAGGGCGAAAAACCTGCTCAGCCAGTCCTGGGCGCTGATACTTTCCGGTGCCCTGGCGATCATCTACTTCAAGATCGACCAGGTGATGCTCGGACAGATGGCGGGCGATGAGGAAGTCGGTGTCTATTCAACGGCGGTGCGTCTCTCCGAGGTGTGGTATTTCATCCCTATCGCAATAGCCACTTCCGTATTCCCGGCCCTTATCAAGGCCAAGTCGAGAGGCGAGGAGATCTACTATGCCAGGCTGCAGCAGCTCTACGATTTCATGGCCTGGCTGGGGCTGGTCGTGGCGATATTCTTCGCCTTCACCTCGGACATGGTGATCGTCCTGATCTTCGGAGAGGAGTATGCAGCGGCAGGCCCCATCCTCTCGGTCCATATATGGGCGGGAGTGTTCGTATTTCTCAAGGTGGCGATGAGTCGCTGGCTGCTGAGCGAAGGCAAACTGAATTTTCTTTTCATAAGCAGCGGGCTGGGAGCGACCGTCAACGTCGCGCTCAACCTGTTCCTGATCCCCAGGTACGGAGGCATGGGAGCGGCGGTGGCCACCGTGATATCCTATGCCATAGCGGGACTTTTCGCCTGCTTCCTGTACAGGCCGGCCTGGCGGAATGGATTGATGATGATAAAGGCCCTGCTGGTTCCGTTCAGGGCGCTGGCGTACCTGGTGAAAAGGGGTGGAGGCAAAGGCGGGGACGGTGCCGGAAGGGACAGCGGAGCCGTTGGGAACAACGAAAACGGCAATGGAGACGATGGATAAGCGGACGGAATATGACGGCGCTACGCGGCGTGGCAGCGGGAGATTCGGATGGCCGGGCCTGACCGTGTCGGCGATCCTCGCCGTGGCAGCTGTCGTCAGGATCGTCTTTCTCGCTGAGCTGTCCCGAAGCGACCTGGGAGAGATACTCCCGCTCGATATGCGGTTCTACCACGATCTCGGGTCCGCGCTCGCGTCGGGAAGCGGATTGCCGCAGGGCGGGTTGACATTCAATCCCCTGTACCCCGTATTCCTCGCGTCCGTCTTCAGGATATTCGGCGACGGGCTTCTGGTGCCGAGGATCATCCAGGTCGTTGCGGGTCTTGTCACGATCTGGCTGGTATTTGTGTCTGCGAGGCTGCTTGCCGGCGGCGGGGATGGAAATACAAGGCGGGGGAATGTCTCTGGAGATGGCCAGGGGGTCATCTCGGAGAAAACTCGGGGGAACATAGCCGGGATCACGGCCGCCGCGCTCATGCTGCTCTATCCACAGCTGCTTCTCTACGAGGGGAGCCTGCTCGCGACATCTCTCGTCACGTTGATCATGGCCGCCTCTTTTTTCACCGCATTGGCCCTTTCGCGCGCCCTCGGGAAAAGTGTCGGCATGAAACCGGGCCGGCACACACTGCCGGCTTCTGCGGCCGCCGCGCTTCTCGGTCTCCTCATCGGGGCAGGCATATCGGGTCGCCCCAATATCTTTCTGTTCCTCGCTCCACTGCTGGCGGCCTGGCTGTTCGCTGCCTCGGCAGAGGGCGGGAAGAGATGGAAGCTGCCCCTGCTGTATGCCGCCGGGCTGGCCGTCATGCTCGCCCCCGCGTCGATCTACAACGCCTCGCGGACAGGAACTCCGGTACCCGTGACGTCTCACGGGGGGATCAACTTCTACGTCGGTAACATGAAAGGCGCCGGAGGGCTGTACAATCCACCCGAGGGAATGCGACGCGACATGCGCGGCCTCATCGAGGACTCGAGGATCGCCGCCGAAAGAGCTACGGGCAGACAGATGACCGATGCCGAGGTGTCGGCGTACTGGTCTGAACGTGCCCGTGAAAGGATAGTGACTGATACGGGCGGCTGGCTCCGCCTGCTCGGCCGCAAGTTCCTGCTCTTCTGGAACGGGGGAGAACTCGGCGACATCGTCGACATCGTACTCATGCGGCAGGAATGCCCCGTATTCAGGCCGCTGATCATCAGGTTCGCGATCATATCGACGCTGGCATTTGTCGGGGCCATCCTGGTCATAAGGCACAGTTCCGGGAGGTGGACCTTTATTATATTCCTCGCATCGTCGCTGGCGGCTATAGTGCTCTTCTACTTCAACCCGCGGAAAAGGCTGCCGTCGGTTCCGGTGCTCGCCGCGGCCGCCTGATACCTGACGGCATGGACGGCCGGTAGGATATCGGTACGCCGGTGGAAGGAAGTCGCCGCTGTGGCAGTTGTCGCCGTCCTCTTCTTCGCTTTTATCTCCGGGAAGGAGATGTTCAGAGTGAACAGGAGCGCCACATATACCTTCCTCGGCAACCATTATATAGGCGAGGGCCGCGAGGACAGGGCGCTGGAGGCCTTTTCAGAGGCCTTGAGGCTCGATCCTGACAGTGTTGAGAACAGGATAAATTTCGCCAGGGTCTTGAGCAGGACTGGAGAAAAAGAACGGGCCCGTGAATATTACGAGCTGGCCTGGGAGGCCGCCCCGGATTTCCCGAGGCTCGCTCTCGAATATGGTTATCTTCTCGATGAACTGGGGATGCGCACCGAGGCCCGGACGATGTACAATCAGGCATGGAACTCCGGGCGGAGGAGGGAGATGTTCGTGGCCTGCAAGCTCCTCTCGCGGATGGCATACGCAGAGGGGCGCGGTGATGAAGCGATCATGTGGATCAGGAAGGCGCTCGAGATCGTTCCCGGGGACGAAGAGCTCCTGAAGCTGCTGCAGAGTCTCGAAGGCTCCCAGGCAAGGAGATAAGAATGTTGTCATTCCTTTCGGTGATCTTACGCAGAAAGAAGACGATAGCGATTGCTGCTGCTGCGGGATTCGTCATATCCGTCATCATCAGCCTGGTCCTGCCCGTGAAGTATTTTTCGATGGCCTCCTTCATCCCTAGAGGAGTCGAGCAGGAACTGGCCGGATCGAACAGTTTCCTCTCACGTCTGGGAGCCTTCAGCGAGACGTACGCCACATTCGCCCGTGTAAGAAGGAATTACATCATCGACTACATAGTGCGCAGTCAGAGGATGGCAGGCCTGATGGACTCGCGATTCGATCTCAGGGAGATGTACGGCAAGGATACCATTACGGAGGCGAGGCAGGAGCTCAGTGAAAGGACGTACGTGAACATCAGGGACGAAGGAGTCCTTGAGATAGCGGTCGAGGCGCCCGACGCGGTCACAGCGAGGGATATGACGGCCGCCTATATAGAATTCGTGGACAGGATCATCATGGAACTCAACATCGAGAGCGCCGAGGCAAAGGTGGCGTATCTCGAAGAGGCGCTTGACATGGGTGAGCGGGCCAGGACGGCCGCGGACTCGGCCCTGAGCGAATTCATGGCTTCCAGAGGCATATTCGAGATCGAGAGCCAGATGAAGGCTGCATTCCAGATAATCGGTACGCTCACTGCAAGGGTGAGTGCTCTTGAGGTGGAAAGAAACATGTTGAGTATGACGCGGCGCGAGGGCTCCCCCGATCTCAGAAAGCTCAATCTGGAGATCGAGAAACTCAGGGTGGAGATCGACAGGACCACCAGGATGGGAGGTGGAGGGGGCCTTTTCCCGCCTCTTTCCGACATGCCCGGACTGGCTACCGAATATCTCGGAATGGTAGCCGAGAGGATGGCGCAGGAATTTGCCCTGGCCTACGTGAGGCTGAAACTCGAGGATGCGAGGATCTCCGCGAACAGCAGGGTCGGCACCATCCGTATCATCGATCCGCCCGTAGTCCCGGAGAGAAGGAGCTGGCCGAAGAGAAAGCAGATCGTGATGATACTGACCATGGCGAGTGTATTCTGGGCCTGCTTCATCATCGTGATCCGTGAGAAGATATCGGCGGGAAAAGCCGTCTCGGAGGAAGCGGGCAGATGAACGGCGATTCACCAGATGTCAACCGCAGCGGTGGGGATGATCCTGGCAGGGGCGGATCCGGCGACGGAGCGTATGGCGGCGGATCGAGCGGAGTCCGCTG
>JAUWMD010000071.1 GCA_030613345.1 Candidatus Krumholzibacteriota bacterium | reverse complement strand
GTTTGCGCCTGCGGCAAACCTCTTTTCCTTGAACCGCTTCCCTACGAATCCGGCGTCCGTTTCCGCCAGACTCTTCGATGGGTGCATCAAGGCTGAAGCAACAATCAAGCCAGTAACTGGATCCGCGGCGTATATCGCCCTGTCCATGTCCGTGTCACGTCCGGCCTTGTCGCAGTGGGCCAGAATGGCGTGCCGCACCTCTTCCGGAAGATCGACGCCCTCGATCAAATCGATCGTCACGCACCCATGATTGTCGGGATCCTCAAAAGTCCGCTCGTAGTCGAGGTCGTGAAGCAGTCCGGCCATCCCCCAGACCTCGGGATCGCCGCCGTAACGCTCTGCAAGAGCGCACATTATGGCCTCCACGGCCAGTACGTGCTTGACGAGGTTCTTCTTTTTGAGGTGTGTGTTCACCATCTCCAGGGCTTCTTCGCGATCGATCAAATCGTCTCCTTCCGCGCTGCGGCCCCGCCGTCAGCCTATATCGGCCAGTTCCATCCTCCCCTTATAATACCGCCGGAAATAATCGACGACAACCCTGTTTTCCGGTGATTCCAGCCCCGGATCGGCCGAGAGCAAGTTCTCGCTCTCCTTCCACGAACGCAGGACGAGGTCGTTGTCGCTCAGAGGATTTATCAGCCTGAACGAAGGATACCCCGACTGCCTCGTCCCCCAGACCTCTCCCGGTCCGCGCATCTCGAGGTCTATCTCGGCTACACGGAACCCGTCATCGGTCGAGGCAAACATCTCGAGGCGCTCCCGCGCCCTTCCGGCGGTGTCCTCGCCGACGAAAAGGTAGCAGACCCCGCCGGACCCTCTCCTTCCTATCCTCCCGCGCAGCTGATGGAGCTGGGCCAGGCCGAACCGCTCGGGATGGTTGACAAGCAGTACGGACGCGTTGGGCATGTCGACGCCGACCTCGATCACCGTGGTCGTGACGAGCCCGAGTATCTCTCCGCTGCGGAACATCGATATAGCGCGCATCTTCTCCTCGAAGCTCATCCTGCCGTGCAGAAGACCTATCGGGAACCCGGAGAACTCTTCGGCCGAGAGGTGCTCGAACTCCTCCGTCGCTGCCTTGAGCTCGAGTGCCTCGCTCTCCTCGACGAGAGGATAGAGGATGAACGCCTGCCTCCCCTCCCTCATCCCGGCCCTGACCGATTCGTAGACCGCCTCCGTTCCCTCGGGGAGCACCAGCTCGGTCCTCACGCTCCGTCTTCCGAACGGCATCTCGTCTATCACAGAGAGGTCGAGGTCGCCGTAGACCGTCTGCGCGAGGCTCCTCGGTAGGGGAGTGGCCGTCATGACAAGGAAATGGGGGAGCAGGTCTCCCGAGCCGAGGATCGCCCGCTGCCTCACTCCAAAGCGGTGCTGTTCGTCAATGACGGCGAGGCCGAGCTGCCTGAACGATATCGATTCCTGTATCAGGGCGTGGGTCCCCACGATGAGATCGATCTCTCCCGAGGCGAGCCGTTTCTGGACGGCCTTCTTCTCTGCCTGCCTCATCGAACCGATCAGCAGCGCGGTCGTGACATCGAACCGATCGAGATATTTCTCGATCTTCATCGCATGCTGCTGGGCAAGGATCTCGGTGGGAGCCATCATCGCCGACTGGTATCCGGCTCCGACTGCCAGGAGCATCGAGGCAAGCCCGACGACGGTCTTCCCCGAGCCGACGTCTCCCTGAAGAAGCCTCGAGAGCCCCTTTTCGCTCTCGACGTCCGCCCTTATCTCCTTCAGGACCCTCTTCTGTGCTCTCGTCAGGTCGAACGGGAGCTTCTCGAGAAAACGGTGCGCAAGGATGTGGGGAGGCTCGATACCGGGTCGCCTCCTCCCCTCGCGGACGATGATCCTTCTCTCCCTGAGCAGCAGATGGAGAAAAAACACCTCCTCGAACTTCCACCGGCGCAGGGCCCCTTCGCGGCGCGCCTCATCGTCGGGATAGTGGATCTGGCTGACAGCCTCCTCCCTTCCGACGAAACCCATCCCGGAAACGATCCCTCCGGGGAGATTCTCCGGTATCATCCCTCCGGCGCGGTCGAGAGCCGCCTTTACTATCCTCCGCATCATCCTCTGCGAGATCCCCGCCGTAAGGGGATAGACCGGCACGATCCTTCCGGCGTTGAGGAGCTGCTCGTCATCTCCGTCTCCGGCGATCTCCCATTCCGGACCGGCCATCTGCTTCGTATCCCTGTAGAGCTTGATCCGCCCGCTCGCGACGACCGTCGAACCCTTGTGGAAATACTTTTCCAGGTATGGCTGATTGAAGAAGACGAGCTGCAGCGCCCCGGTGCCGTCGTCGACGGCGACTGTAAACATACTCCTTCCTGGGCCGAGCTTTCTGGAGTGCGAGGCCAGGATCTCGCCGCTGATGGTAACCGTCTCCCCGGGAGAGGCCGACTCGATCGATACGAAGCTGCTGCGGTCATAGTATCCCCGCGGGTAATGCCGGATCAGATCGTCGACCGTCTCTATTCCCAGCCGTGACAGCAGCTTCTGGCGCGCAGGGCCTACGCCCCTGATGTACTGGCTGCTCATCCCGAGGATGTTTTCTTCTTTCTTTCCACTATCCATAAATCGCTTGCGTTCGAGAGAGTTATCCTCTAGATTATACACTCGCTTACAGGAAGCGGAGGAGTATAATGAGCAGAGTCTGCGCGATATGCGGCAAAAAGCCGATGACGGGAAACAATGTCAGCCACGCCCATAATCTGAACAAACGCCGCTGGCTGCCGAATCTTCAGAAGATCCGTGTCAAGATAGACGGCAAGCCGAAAAAGACCTACGTCTGCACCCAGTGCATCAAGAGCGGCGCGGCCAAGAAGGTATTCTAGGGCAGAGGCGCACTCCGTCGCGGGTTTCTTTCCATCGACATCAACTGGCCGGGAAAATCCCTTTCCCGGCCAGTTATCGTTTTCCACTATACACCGGCCGCATCTGCGGCCTATCCGCCGATATTCCATGAAACTCCGAAGTTGACCGTCCAGTAGTAAAGCGTCTCATCAGCATAGATGGCATGGATGTCAGGTTCGATGAACAGCATCCCCCTGCCCTCATAACCGGAGACGAAAGCAAGGCCCAGGCCAAGGGATGATCCCGCCTTGTTCTTCTGACCGAGCGACCACGTGTCCTTGAAATCACCTCCGAAGTTATATGATCCGGTCCGGAACGTGACGTACGGACGGTACTTTGTACCTTTTAGGAACATATATGAAATACCGATTTCTATCGGCATGATGTTGCCGTTGATCTTCAGCTCGTCAGTAACCTTCTTCTCGCCAAAGTTGTGATAGGCGAACTTACCGCTGATGAGCCAGCCGTCGGTGATCCAGTAACCGACCCCGAATCCGACCCCCCAGCCGGTGCTGGAGACGTCGGCAAGGTCACCGGTCGGCACGACTGCGCTGAGCGGTATCGACAGCCAATAGGTTCCCTTCTGGGCGGAGACACCGGTGGAACAAGCGATCAATATCACTAACGCGATTATCAGAGCCTCTGCCTTCCTCATTTCTTCTCCTTCCATGCTGCTGCGGTAAATTTCTTGAATTCTACTGGTATTATATATCCCACCCGGTAATCACTCAACAGATTTGATCAATAGAGAAATCGTGCCGGAAAGCGGTGTGATTCAGCCGAGAGCCGCCCTGTAGCGCACCAGCAGCGAATCCCTGCCGCCGTCTCCAAAGACGTGTTCCCAGGGAAGGATCTCGCCGACGCCCCTTTCGAGATGAATCAGATCGGGATCGACGCCCTCGTCGCGCAGCGCCCTCTTCCAGGACGTCCTTCCGGCGATGAATCTCACCGCAGCCCTTCCCACCGCTTCATCCCCCAGTGCAATTCTCGCCTGGTTCATCGATGATCGCCCTCCCTTGACGGAGATGCCGATGCCCGCTTCCGAGCATGCCACCCTCACCGAATCGACCGATGCCCTGAGCTCCTTCTGTCCCGGCATCGCCATGAACTGGAGCGGGGTCCGGGGCTTCGGGACGAGGACGTTGAGATTGACCATCACGCGTGCTCCCCCGGCCGATTCAACGAATGCCTTGAGGAATCTCTCCGTCTCGTCGAAGATGAGCCGGTCCTCGCCTGGAAGGCCGGCCAGCATGTACAGGGTAAACCGCGAGACTCCGGCCTCGCGAAGCAGCCGTGCCGCGTTGAAAAATGCCCTGTCAGAAACCTTCTTTCCCAGTTTCCGCCTCATCGCCTCACTCCCGGTCTCAGGCGCCAGGCTGATGCTCCTGATATGCATCCTGCCGATTGCCTCTGCAATCGCTCCATCGACATCGATTGCCCTCAGCGAGCTAAGCCCGACACTTCCGCCCCTCCCGTCCACGGCCCGCATCATCTCGGTGAAATCGGGGTGCGCGGCCACCGCGGTGCTGACGAGGCCGACCCTGCACGTTTCTGCCCCCTCAGCCCCGAGAGTGGAATCGAGTATCGATTCGAATCTCTCCAGGGGCATCGTCCTGAACGGCCTGTAAACGGATGTGGCCATGCAGAACGAGCAGGCGCCCGGGCATCCTCTCGAGATCTCGACGAGCAGCATATCGGGAAATACCGTATCGGAAGCGAGGATGACGGAATTCTGGAAAAGCTCCGGATCCACCGGAGCCGCAGTCTGCGTCTGCTCGCTGAATCCCGGCAGGATAAGGCCGTCAACCGTCGAGAGCCTCGAAGCGAGTGCGCTCCTGTCAGATCCCTCGTCCGCAACAGCTTCCACTATCAGGGGCAGAGTCCCCTCTCCCTCCCCTGCGGCGAGCACATCCGCCAATGGAAAGAAAGGCACGGGATTGGACGATATGACCGGTCCTCCCACTATCACGAGCGGCCCTTCTGCGCGTCTCTCCCGCATCGGCTCGATACCGAGCGAGACAAGCATCCTTACGAGATTGAGCAGGTCCTCCTCGTACGAAACAGTGAAGAAAACTGCACCAGCGGTGACTGGAACAGGCCGGTCGTCGAGAAACCGCCTCTCCACCCTGAACCTTCCGCTACCCGCTAGGCACGAATATACGAAGTGAAATCCGAGATTCGACATCCCGGTGCTGTAGCTGTTGGGGTATGCCGCTATCGCGAGGGGAGCGCCAGATCGGGGCTCGGGATATTTCTCGAGGGGACTTTCACCGGCGTATTTCCGGGAATCGGCCACAGGAACGCTCCGGTCTGATCATGACTCGAGATCGAGCGGCCCGCGTCCGACAAGACTGCGCGCGAGGACGTTCTCGGGCTCGATCACGAGTATCTTGTCGAGCAGTTTCCCCGCCTCCTCTTCCCTGCCCTTCTTGCGCAGGGTCAGGGCAAGCGAGATCGCCGCCTCGCTGTATTCGGAGTTGACGTCCAGGCTTCTTCGGTACAGGTCCTCGGCGGCATCGAGCTCGCCGCGGCAGTACTTGATGTCACCCATAATCTTGCATATGTCGGCGAAGTCCTCGCCATTCTTGCCCAGTATCTCCTCCGCCCCCCTGTAATCCTCCCTGCGGACCATGAGCACGGCGAGCTTCTCTCGCGCGCGAAGGAAGGAAGGGTTGATCTCGAGAGACCGCCTGAAGAGCTCCTCGGCCTCACCAGGGCGGTCCATCCTCATGTAGACCTCACCGAGGAAATAGAGGACGTCGGCGCTCTCACCTCCCGCCTCGAGAACTTCCTTGAGCACGTGCATCGCCTCCTCGAGGTTTCCCTCCTTGAGATGCACGAGTGCCAGGCTGACATTCACCGCACCGGGCCTGTCAAGTTCGGAAATCCCTCCGGAGAGGTACTCCACGGCGTCCTTCTTCTCTCCCACCGCATAGAGCAGCATTCCGTAATAATACCGGGCCTTCGCGTAGCCGGGGGAAAGCTCGAGGGCCCTTTCGAGGACTGTGCGCGCCTTTTTCAACTCGCCGACATAAAAATACGTCGAACCGAGATAGCACTGGAGGTCGGCGTATCCCGGTTTCTCAGCGGCGGCCTTCTCGAAGTGGGGCAGCGCTTCCCTGTAGAGCTTCTCGTCGAGATACGAGACACCGAGGTAGAAGCGGGCCTCCGTATATTTTTTATTGATCCTCAGCGCCTCGAGGAACCTGGCCCTCGCCTGCTCGTGGTCTCCGTGCCGGAGCATCGAGAGACCGAGCTTGAAGAACACGTCGGCGTAGTCAGGATGAAGTCCTGCCGCCTCGTTGAAGAACTCCACGGCCCTGTCGTAATGGCCGGTGTTGTATGACTCCACTCCCTCCCGCATCAGGGAATCGAAATCGGCATCGGTATAAATGATCTCCCTGAGTCTGGCCAGCGGGGGGATCTCGGTCGCCCTTCCGGTGATATGATCGCTGAGGAACTTGCTTATCGGACCGGGACTGTCGGCTCCCAGCTCGAGAGCGCGTTTGAACGCGGCGTCGGCGTCCTCCTTTCTTCCTTTCTCGTACAGCACGATACCGTAAAAGCAGACCGCTTCGAAATAACTCTCGTTGAGGCCGATCGCCCTTCCGAGCATCTCCAGCGATTCGTCGAGCTCTCCACGTTGATGGTGGATCACACTCATGCGATAGTAGAGGTCGGGGTAGGTGGGATTCTCCCTGACCGCTATCGAGAAATGCCTGAACGCAGCATCGAGGTCGCCCGCATGAAAGCGGGCCGTCCCGAGGTGTACATGAGCCTCGGCGGCATAGAACATTCCGAGGGCATAGGTCGGGTCGCCGGGACCGAGAGACGCGATCGCCTTTTCGAGCGCTTCGACGGCCTCATCGTACCTGCCCTCGTTGAAATACCTGATACCGAGTTCGTACTCCGGGTTTTTCTCCACTCCGAATATTCTTCCCCAGAACGACAAATCGCCCTCCCGCCATACGTCTCTCAGTCGAGCTGCTTGCGAAGGAACGTCGGTATGTCGAGGTTCGGCTCGTGTGTCACTCTGGTGACGCCGTTCGCCACGAAATCGACGTCGGACTTCCCGATCATCTCCGGCGCCGCCTCTCTGGCCGCAAATACCACAGGTTCGACCATCACGGGCGCCATCACAGGCGCCGCCGCGACGGGCTGCGCCACCGGCTCCGGCGAGCGTCTCCTCACCTCGAAGTCGGGGTAGATCTCCCGCTCGGAATGCTCGAACCCGGTAGCGATGACTGTCACATGCATCGCGTCGGTTCCCTCGGCGCTTACGACCGCTCCGAAGATCACGTTGGCGTCCTCGCCGGCCTCTTCGCTGATTATCGCGGTGGCCTGGGAGACCTCGTGCAGCGTCATCTTCTCGTTGCCCGTTATGTTGACCAGCACGCCCCTGGCTCCACGAATCGAGATGTCGTCGAGGAGTGGGCTGCTCAGCGCCATGCGCGCCGCCTCTACCGCCCTGTTCTCGCCTTCAGCCACTCCGGTGCCCATCAGGGCGTCGCCCATTCCACTCATGATAGAGCGGACGTCGGCGAAGTCAAGGTTTATGAGGCCGGGGATCATTATCAGGTCCGATATCCCCTTGGTCGCGTGGTGAAGGATGCCGTCGGCCTCCGCAAAGGCCTCGGACAGCGGCGTGTCAGCACCGACGATCGAGAGCAGCCTGTCGTTCTGGATGACGATCAGGGTGTCGACCTCCCTCCTGAATTCCTCGATCCCGGCGAGCGCCTGGCTCTCGCGGCGCTTTCCCTCGAACGAGAAAGGCCTCGTGACGATACCGACCGTCAGCGCGCCCAGCTCCCGGGCCATGCGGGCAACAGTCGGACTCGCACCTGTCCCCGTGCCGCCGCCCATACCGGCGGTCACAAATACCATGTCGGCGCCGTCGAGCGTCTCGCGGATCAGGTCGAGATCCTCCTCGATCGCTTTTCTTCCGACGTCGGCATCGCCACCCGAGCCGAGTCCCTTGGTCAGCCTGCCGCCGATCTGGATCTTCTTGTGCGCCTGTGACAGATCCAGTACCTGCGCGTCGGTGTTTACCGAGACGAACTCGACTCCCTGCAGACCGGCTGTGATCATACGGTTTACGGCGTTGCCCCCGGCCCCGCCGACGCCGATGACCTTCAGAGCGGCCAGCTCGCCGAAGTCATCGAATTCAAACCTCATGTTCTGCCCCCTTTTCATGTTAGAACATACCTGCAAGTCTTTTCAGATTCCCTATCATCATCCCGAAACTCCCGCGGCCCCGGGCCTGCTGCTGCTCGCGCTCCAGCCGGTCCTTCTCGAAGAGAAGCAGGCCGACCGCAGCGCTCCAGCTCTCGTTGGCGACTATCTCGGAGAGACCACCCAGCCCGCAGGGACGACCCGTTCGCACCGGCCTGTCGAAAACCTGCTTCGCGACGCCCTCGAGCCCTTCTAGCTACCACCCTCCTCCGGTCAGGACGACCGTGCTGCCGGCCGCCAGAAAGTGCGGATCGTTCGATACCGCCGACTTGATCATGCTGAAGATCTCCTCGCATCTCGGTTCCATGATCGCGGCGATTATCTGCCTTCTTATCTCCCCCTCCCCACTTCCCATCCCCGGCACCGTAACGACCTCGTCCTCAGCCGCAAACGACGCCAGGGCAAGCCCCCAGCGCAGCTTGACCTCCTCGGCCGTGCCTTTCGGGATCCTCAGCCCGACGGCGAGATCGTTTGTGACGTTGTTGCCGCCCGCTCCCAGAACACCGCTCGAACGGATGCTCCCGCCACCGTAGAGGGCGAAGGAGCTCATGCAGGCCCCCATGTCTATCAGCAGGCAGCCCGCCTCCATCTCGTCCTCGAGCAGCACTGCATGGGCAGCGGCGAGAGGATTGAAGACAACGTTGACGACCTCGAATCCCGCCTTCTCGATGACCTTTACTGCGTTCTCGACCTGCACGGCCTGCACCGTCACGAGGTGGACTTCGGTCCCGAGCCTCGAGGCCGTCATCCCGACCGGATCGCTGATCCCCCTGTGGGCGTCAACGATGTAATCCTGCGGGATCGAATGCAGGATCTCCATCTCGGCGGGCAGGGTGATGTTGCACGCGATCCTGTTTGCCTGCTCCACATCGCCGGCTGTTATCTCCCTGCGATCTCTCGGAACGGGGATCATACCCCTGCTGTTGAAGCTCCGGATGTGGGGGCCGCTCACGCCCGCGCACATGCAGTCGATCTCTACGCCCGCCATGCGGGCCGCATGATCGGCCGTCTCACGGACACATTCCGCCGCCTCCTCCATGTCGACGACCGCGCCCTTCCTGATCCCTGAAGTGGGCCTCGACGATGCACCGATGATCCTCAGCGTGCCGCCGGACCCCGTCTCACCGACCAGAACTGCCGTTCTTTCCGATCCGAGATCTATGCTTACTATGAATTCCGGTAACATGCCGGACGATTCACCTCCCGCGCGGCGGAGATCACCGCACAACAATCTGTCTGTCGAACCTCAAATCTATCTGATGCGGCAGTCCTCCCTGCTCGCGGAGCGAGGGGTAGACGGCCCTGAACTTCCTTATCCTCTCCTCGAACCCGTCCCTTCCAACCCTGATGAGAGTCCCGGAATCCATCCAGACAAGTACGATCTCGACGCCGTCGATATGGATTTCCGAGAGCTGCTTGGCCGGTGAGAATCCGAACTCCTTGAGAAGGGCGAGGACTTCGAGCGCCTTTCCGATGAGTTCCCCGCCGGAATCCTTCTCCACGTCCTTTCCATCGAGTCCCGTGATAACGGGGAGATCGATATCGATCGAGCTGCCATCCACGGGGATGATGACGCCGTCGGCGTCTACCTCGGCCATCTTGTCGAGAATGAGCAGGGCCACCGGTTCCCGCCTGCGCAGATAGCAGTCGAGCTTGTGTGGAAGCCGCCGCCTGAAGGTGACCATCCCGACCGACGGATCGCTCTTGAACATCTCCCTGATCTCTGAGAGGGAAACGGTGAAAACGTTGGCGCCGACCCATGCCCCTGCCTTCTCCTGCAACGACTCGAGCGGCAGGTTCCTGCTGCCATACACACAGATCTCGTGGAGCTCGAAAAATCCGGTCAGCAATACGACACACACTATCGCCGAGAGCGCGACGGCCACCCCGGAGGTGAGCAGCCAGAAGCGGCGGCTGACCCTTTGTTTCTCCCTGCGGCGTCTCGCCATCGGCGGAGGAACCCTTCTGCTTCTTCTCGTCTTCATCGACCCTTCCTGATCCTCTCGAGCAATTCGTCACCTGTCTTCCAGATATCGCCCGCGCCGAGCGTCAGTACCATGTCTCCCTCAGTGACCGCCGATTCGAGGGCATCGAGCAGATCACCGCGGTCGGGCAGATATACCAACTTCCTCGCGCCACCCTTCAGAACAGCCCTGTATATGAGATCTCCCGTTATTCCCGGTATCGGCGTCTCACCGGCGCCGTATATATCCGTGATGAAAACGAGGTCGGCGTCGAGAAAGCACCTGTCGAAGCTTTCGTACAGGTCCCTGGTCCTCGTAAACCTGTGCGGCTGGAAGACCGCCACGAC
>JAUWMD010000260.1 GCA_030613345.1 Candidatus Krumholzibacteriota bacterium | reverse complement strand
GGGGGGACAGGCGGGCCTCTACCTGATGCCGGGGAGAACGGTACCGGTGGGGCTGAAGTACGGATACTGAGCGGGCCCGGGTCAATCGGTCCTGCCGTCGAGATCATCCTCGATGATCTCCTCGATCTTTAGATTGTCCTCCTGTGTCCTGATCAGCTCGAGCACGTGCTCGTATTCGCCCCGCACGTCGTCGCCGAATCCCTCCACCATCTCGAGGGTGCGTTTCCCGCTGTTGAGGCGGACCGTCCGCATCCGCTCGAGTATCGATTCGTACGGCTTGTCGGATGTGTAGCCGGACAGCGTGTATCTCGAAACGAACTGCCCGCATTTCGCGCATTCTATGTATATTCTGATCTTCTTTCCCTTGCAGAAATAGACATTGTTCTTTGTCTCTACCGCTCCGCACTGCGGGCAGTGCTCGAGTCTCGCACTCTCGGCACCTTTTTTCTCGTTTATATGCATGACAGGCGTCCTTTCCGCCTCGCGGCAGCCGGGCTCAGAACAGGAAGTATATCACAAGCGTCACGAATACGATCGAAACGGCAGTGATGATCGATCCGGCCTTCGCCATTTCGCGCACGTAGACATGGCCTGATCCGTAGGCGATCGCATTGGGAGGCGTACTGACGGGAAGAATCATCGCAGCCGAGGACACTATCGCTACAACCAGTGCGCTCGACACCGGCGAGACCACGGCGATTCCCACTACTATCGGAAGAAGCAGGTTGGCTGTGGCGCTGTTCGAGATGAACGTCGTCATGATCGCGGCGACGGCGGCGAAAAGGAAGAGGATTCCAAGCGTGCCGATTGCGGCGAAATCCACCTGTGAGACCAACCACTCGCTAAGGCCGCTTTCATTCATTGCCACACCGAGACTCATCCCGCCGCCGACTATGAAAAGGATCCCCCAGCCGAGTTCCCTGAGGTCGTCATCGTCGAGAAGCCTCAGCCCGAATAAGACGACGAACGGTATGAGCACCGTTATCGCCGGAGGTATCCCGTGCAGGGCCGAGGTGAGCCAGAGGACCACGACGAGAAGAAATACACCAATAATGAACTTCGAGCGGTTGTCGAGCGATTCGGCCTCCTCGGGCACTTCGAGCTCGACGTGCTCGATCTTCGGCCGGTACAGGCTGTAGAGGATCAGCCAGCAGACCAGTATCAGGACGATGACGATCGGAATGCCGATGGTCATCCAGCCGAGAAACGTCATCTCGTACCCGGACTGTTCGAGAAATCCGATTGCGATCGCGTTTGGGGGGCTGCCGATCGGCGTGCCGATGCCGCCGATATTTGCGGCGAAGGGGATGCCGAGGATTATCGCTTTTCTGAACGGCTCGTTGCCCGGGAATGTGTTGACGACCGGGATGGCGACGGCCATCATCAGGGCTGTAGTGGCCGTGTTGGAGATCCACATCGAGAAGAAGGCGGTCATCACCATCACGCCGAGCAGCACGGCGCCCGGCCTGGTCCCGCCCCTGTGCAGCAGTTTCCTCAAGAGCCATGTATCGATGCCGTACCGCTTGACGGCCTGGGCCATCACGAATCCGCCGAGCAGGAGCACAACGACCGAGCTGAAGAACGGGTGAAGGAAGATCATGTACCCCGAACCGGTCAGTCCGAGCGGCCCGCCGCTCCGCCCGAGGAGGATCACTTCGAGGATGACTATGATGAACGAGGTCACGTAGAGAGGGAACGGTTCGAGGACCCAGAGGATCGCTGCCATGGTGAAGATGCCGAAGGTCAACCTTCCCGCCTCGGACAGCCCGTCGAACGGGATTCGGCTCACCGCGGCCCCGGCCAGCAGTGCGATCGCCAGTATCAGGACGGTCCTGCGGTTCTTTCCCGTAAGTATCGTCAGAGACATCGCGATTCGCCTCCCGGCCTGACGCGGCCGGTTACCGGTCCTTCAAACAGGGGGAGGATAATGGCGGGGCAAGTAGATGTGAAGTGAAATCGCCTTGACACGGCGCCTTGCAGGCCGATAGCATCGACAGTGTCGAAACCGCCCACACGGGGCGGCTGAAAGGCTCATCTACTCGATACAGGCATGGATATCACGGAGGCCCGAGATGCCCGAAGTCAGAAAAGTGCTCTTCACGACGGATTTTTCCGACCTGTCCAACCACGCGCTGCCGTACGCGATCAAGATGGCGAAGATATACGATGCCGAGCTGATCATGCTCCACGCCGTCACGATCTACGACAACGATCCGAACGAGCCGGACTACCACTTTCCATACCTGCAATCGTACTGCGAGCAGGCCACGAAGAGCGCCGACGAGCGCTTCCAGATCTGCTGCGAGAAGGCCGGCGATTCGGGGGTCAAGGTGCGCAAGGCCCTCGTGCAGGGCATCTCGCCGCACGCGGCAATCCTCGAGTTCATCGAACAGGAAGGAGACATCGGCCTGATCTGCATGTCGACGCACGGGCGCAGCGGCCTCAAGCATGTCCTCCTCGGCAGCGTTACCGAGAATGTCATAAGGTACTCGCCGTGCCCGATCCTTGTCGTCAAGCAGACCGAACACGAGTTCGTCGACCCGGATACTCACGAGGCACACATCAGGAAGCTCCTCTTTCCGTACGACTTTTCCGACGAATCTCTCAAGCCGGTCGAGATGCTCCGCTCCGTCGCCGCGATAAGCGATGCCGAGATCATCGTCCTCCATGCCGTCGACGTCGAGATACCGCCGGTCTATTACATATCGGGGGTCACATCGATACTGCAGCTCGATCCCGAGCTCAACGACAGGGTGGTAAAGAAGATGAGATCGGAGCTCGGCAAGGCCCTCGACGGCTTCAACGTGAAGTATGTCGTGAAGGAGGGAAGGGCGGTCGACCGGATCCGCGAGACCGCCAGGGACGAGAAGGTCGATCTGATCGTTATGGGAGCGGCGGGGTCACACGGAGTCGGAGACTTCCTCTTCGGGAGTACCACGGCCCGCGTCATTCAGAAGGCCGTCTGTCCCGTCTTCATTATCTGATCCGTCGCTGCCCGCCCGGTCCCGGCTTCCGTAGAGCTCCCTGAATGCGATCCAGGCGAGCCATCCCAGTAGCGCCCCGATGGCGATCCCGGCAATGATGTCAGACGTCCAGTGGACGCCGATGTATACCCTCGACCAGGAGACGAGCGCTGCCACGAACAGGAGGGGCCAGAGCATCTTCCGGAATACGAGGCCGAGAAAGAGCATGGCCCCGGCTATATTCGTTGCATGGCTCGACGGGAACGAGAACGAGGATTTGTAGCTCCGCACGACCTCGGCAGGTGTCGTGATCCAGCCCTCGGACCCGTACCAGAGGTGGATGCTGCCGAGGACTTCGCACGGCCTCGACCTGCCGACGAGCGGCTTGATGACCGAGGCTGAGAGTTGATCGGTCGCCGCGACGAGTAAGATCAGCATCAGTGCCGCCCACCTTCCCCTGTTTCCGCCGAAGAAGACCAGCGCGGCCCACACGAGGAGCAGCACGATGCGGTTGCGCCTGAAGTCGGTGACGAGCGGCATTATAAGGGCAAGGACCGGGTTGGCGGCCCTCGAATTGAGGAGCCTGAAGACCCTTACTTCGAGGGAGCCCTCGTCGGGGACC
>JAUWMD010000226.1 GCA_030613345.1 Candidatus Krumholzibacteriota bacterium | reverse complement strand
GGCCCGAAGTCCGAGGCGGCCGTCTCTGCGGCCGCAGCTCTAGTTGCAGTCTATTTTGTCCTGCACCCGCACTGGTCGGCGCTGTTGGCGGGGGGAGCACTGATCTTCCTAGCAGCCCGGATCTTCCCGATGGTGCGGAAGGAGGAGATACTCTCTGTCGTCTTTGCATCGTTCTTCCTCGTGCTCATATGCTCGGTCGTCATCTTCGGCGTCGGCGCGGGAGGGTATGAAGAGATAAGGAAGACCAGGGTTGAGGAGCTGGCAGGGGATATAAACGATACCCAAGAGAACATGTTAGAGATGGCGCTGCAGTTCGGCATGGAGGAGATAGCGGCAGACAGGAGCCTCGTCTCGAAGATCATGTCGCGGACGCAGTCGGCCGCCTTCGAGATCTGGGCGGAAAGCGACCTGAGCGGGCTCGGGAAGCCGTGTGTATTCGACGTCTTCGACGCGGCGGGCACGAAGTTCTCGAGCTTCTCCATCGGCATCAAGTTCGAGATCGCCGACGTCTTCGACGACGCGGGCGATGTTACCGTGAAGCCCGGCGTCGTGAGGATGGTCCGGGACAGCGATTTCGGAAAGGTCTTCTACTTCGTCGGCGTAACGCCGGTCCGCCATCCGAGCGGAAGGCACGCCGGGAGGGTAGAGGTCAAGTGGCCCTACCACTACGAGAACCCCGCGATGCTCACCAGCGCGGGGCCGGCGGCGCCCGAGATCCTGCGCAACGTCGAGAGGGGCTCGGTGACGCCGAGGATAGACGAGCCGGAGAAGCTGCTCGTCGCCAGGATCGCCGGCGGCCTCGTGGTCGAATCGTCCGATCCCTCGCTGCGCGCCGGGACACCGCTGCGCGCCGTGCCGGAGGAGTGGTTCGTCCACGACACGGGGGATGCGAAGTACCACTGTATATATATACCGGGTAAGGGGGACTTCCAGTACATCGTCGGATATCGCTCGCCCGGTATCAACGGAAGCGTCCTGATGTGGGCGACGGTGATAACGGTCGATATCATGATAACGATAGCTGCGCTCGCGCTCCTGCTGCTCGTGCGGAAGCTGCCCGTGTTCGGGAGCGTCACGCCGGACGTCTCGCTCAGGGGCGGGCTGGGATTCAGGCGCAAGCTCCTCTTCTCGTTTGCCGTCGTCTCGATGATACCGGTGCTGCTGATGGGCGTCTTCTCGTCGAGGTACATACGTTACAGGTACCGGGCCGTGGGAGAGAGCGAGGCGTACGAGGCGGCCTCGTCGGCCGGGGCGCTCCTGCGGCACGGCGTGCGGGCCGAGGCGGCGGCCTTCGGGCGCAGCAGGTACCTCAGCGACATGCTCGAGTCGGGAGAGGCTGAGGCCTCGATAGACGCGCCCGGCTACGAGGACGCGCTCTTTACATTAATAGACGCGGCGGGCAGGGTGATCCTCGACGACAGCCGCTACCCCGTCGACATCAGCAGGATCCCCGCGATAATGCACGAGGCCCCGTCGGGACGCGTCACGATCACATGGGACAGGCCGGGCCTCTACGCCGGGACGGTTATACCGATCTCGCTGCCGATGAGGCCGGGAGGGTTCCTCTACTACCGCAGGAAGCTCGACGACGATTTCATAAGCAGAACGGCCGCTGTCCTCGGCCGAAACCTCAACATATACTACAGGGGCGTGCTCCAGGCATCGAGCGAGCGGGAGCTCTTCGTCGGAGGGTTCCTCGGGACCCTGCTCGCTCCGAGCACCTACGCCGACGTGGCGCTCGGGGGGAGCAGGACTGTCGTGACGAGAGAGTCGCTCGGAGACTATTCGTACCAGGTGTCGAGTGCCGCGATATCGCCGATGGTGCCGGGAGAGAGCGCCGTCCTCTCCGGGCCGCACCTCTACAGGACGGCCATCGTGCAGGGCGAGGTCCTCAGGACCTCGGCGGTCCTGCTCGGGCTGCTCGTGCTCATACTCTGCGTGGCCGTTACCCTCGGTGTCTTCCTCGCCGGAAAGATATTCAACCCGATAGCCGAGCTGAGGGTCGGGACGAAGAGGATCATGCGCGGCGATCTCGAGTTCCGCCTCGAATCAGGGGCGAGCGACGAGATCGGTGATCTCGTCGATTCGTTCAACTCGATGACAGGGGCGCTCTCCACGGCGAGGCGCGACCTGCTCGAGAGGCAGAGATACCTCGCCGCCGTACTCGACAACATCGCGACAGGAGTCATCTCGGCGGGGAGCGGCGGCACTATCGTGACCCTCAACCCGGCGGGCGAGAAGATACTCGGCATGTCGAAGGACGACCTCGTCGGGACCGGGGTGGCTGCGGCGGGCGGTCCTCATCTCAAGGCGTTTTTCGACCTCTTCTCGCTCGAGACGGGCAGGACGCTCGAACGCGAGATATCCCTCGAGCACGACGGCGAGAGGCGGACGCTCAAGACCGTAGTCGCCGGCCTGTCCGAGGGCGGGGAGAGTCTCGGGACGGTGATCGTCTTCGACGACCTCACCGAGCTGATCCGCACGAAGAAGCTGGCTGCATGGATCGAGATGGCGAAGCAGATCGCGCACGAGGTGAAGAACCCGCTCACCCCGATCAAGCTCTCCGCGCAGCTGATGCGGCGGGCGTACGATGCCGGGAGCGACGAGTTCGGAGAGATATTCAGAAGCGGGATCGACACGGTGATACAGCAGACCGAGATCCTCAGGCAGATAGCGTCGGAGTTCTCGAGTTTCGGCCGGGAGGTCGACCTGAAGCGCGAGAAAATTGAGATAAAGGAGTTTATCAATGGCGTCCTCGCCGGGTACAGCGGCGTTGAGGATATCACGATCGAGTACGCCGGCGGCGGCGGGGCTGTGCTCGCCGACAGGGAGGCGCTCAGAAAGATACTCGTCAATCTCGTCGAGAACGCTATCGAGGCGATACAGGGTGGCGGCGGGATCGTGGTGGGACACGAGGTCTCGTCCGGGACGGCGAGGATCAGCGTGACCGACACGGGAGCCGGCCTCTCCAGTGAGGCGGAGGAGAAGCTCTTCGAGCCCTACTTCTCGACCAAGACGAACGGCACCGGCCTCGGGCTTGCCATATGCCAGAGCCTCGCGCGAGAGATGGACGGGGAGATAGTGCTCCGGAACAGAGAGGACACGCAGGGAGTAAAAGCTGTTGTGACCCTTCCAGCCGCGGACGATTGACGGGTCAGGCGGGTGTTGCAGGTAGTGAACCGATGACTCTTGCCAATTGCCTGGGGGATGCCCCAAGGGATAAAAGGGACCTTACAAGAAGATCCATTGAAACCGATGGATCACCAGATTCCATCTTGGCGATTCGAGACTGACTGGAATGAAGAATACGGGCAAGCTGATCCTGAGTGAGTTTTTTCTTCCTGCGCCTGTCTTTAAGGTACCTGGCGAGCGCCAGCTTCATCTCGATAATAGCAACTTCTTCATCAGAGAGATTCAGGAAGTTTTTGACAGAACCGACCTTCCATCCGGCCCTTTCAAGTTTCTCTTTTTTGGTCTTTTTCATGGTTTAATCCATTTCATCATAGGCCCTGAGTCTATTCTTGACAGATTCTATTACATTCTTCGGCGTTTTCTGAGTCTTCTTGTGGAATACTTCTACGATTACAATTGCATCCGGGTCGATTCGGTATATGATTCTCCAGGTGGCTGTACGGTCAACGATTCTCAATTCGTGGTACCTCCGCCCGATGGTTGGCATCGGGCGAGAATGCGGAAGGCCAAGCTTCTCACCAAGTTGAAGTCGTCGCAACAGGAAGCCGGCTTCGAGACGGGCTGCCTGAGAAAAGGACGGAGTTTTTACCTCGCCTTCAAGCCAGACGAGAGGCTTGCCTTTAAGTTTCATCTATCACAACATATGTCAATTCTGACATATTGTCAAGTGCTATAAATGAGCCAGACGAATGAATATATAAATAGCCGGTCCGCGCGCGTGCTTGCAGGAGTCGCGGTGGCGGCTGCATTGTTACTGTCAGCCTCCGTCGGCGCCGTTGCCCAGGCGCGCCGCCCCGGCGGCGGGGAGCCTTCTTCGTCGAGAAGAGAGAGCGCTGTAAAGATCGCCGACGATTATCGTGTTACCGTGGCGAGGCTGAAGTACGGTGGTGGAGGGGACTGGTACAGCGATCCTTCCTCGCTGCCTAACTTTCTCAGGGAGTTCGAGAGGCGGACGGGGATACCGACCGCCTCTGCCGCGAAGGTGATCGAGCCGGGAGATCCGGAGCTTTCCTCATATCCGTTCCTGTACATGACGGGGCACGGGAATATCTCGTTTTCCGGGACGGAGCTCGAACATCTCCGCGATCACCTCCTCGCCGGGGGATTCCTCTACGCCGACGACAACTAC
>JAUWMD010000217.1 GCA_030613345.1 Candidatus Krumholzibacteriota bacterium | reverse complement strand
AGAGCACACCAGATGGCGGGGCACCCCGCGGAAGCCGTAGAGGGCCACAAGGATATGCTGAGGCTGTACGGAGGCCACGCGCTGTCCCACTACGAGCGCGGGAAGCTTTACGAGGAGATGGAGCGGCCCGCCGATGCCCGGCGGGAATACGAGATTTTCCTCGAGACGTGGTCGCAGGCCGATGAGGGACTCCCGCAGCCCGTGGACACAAGAAGGCGCCTCGCCTCATTAATCTCCGATTGAGCGGTCATTCGACTTATATAGCGGCCAGATGACCTATCTCAGCAGGATCATCTTCTTTGTTTCGAGAAAATCCCCCGCTTTGAGGCGGTAGAAATATACTCCGCTCGCGGCCGGCGAGTTGTCCGCCCCGCGCCCGTTCCATGAGGCAGTATATTGTCCGGCCGGCCGGATCTCGTCGATCAGTGTGGTCACGAGTCGTCCTGCAGCGTCATATATCCGGAGTGAGATATAACCCTGCTCTTTAATCCCGAGCCCGATGTTAGTGAGTGGGTTGAACGGGTTGGGATAGTTCTGCGCGAGGAATGTCGCCTCGGGCGTCGGCATAGGTTCGTCGCCTGTGACCGCATCGGGACCGGTGACGGCGAAGGAACTCTCGTTTCCGTGGATGTCGACCGCTGAGATCTTGTACCAGTACCCCACCTCCCAGGACCAGTCGCCGTCGAGAGTCATTGTGTCGGGAGTGGATGTAACGAAATTTCCCGGTCCGGGAATAAATACGCTGCTTGTGCCGCGGTAGATGTTGTAGTGGGCAAGGTCGCCCTCGGAGTTCGGGTCCCAGGTCAGCTGAAGTCCCTCTGGCATGTAAACCTGCTCGCCGGCAAGGCCGAGAGGCGCGGCCGGAGCGAGGTTGTCGACGGAGTATCCGCTATCCGGTTCGCTGACGAAGAATACCGGAGGGCTTGCCGTGTGCGCGATCACCTGGAAGTGCTGGTATCCGGGATCGGCCGCCATTGAATCGAATGCCGTCGGGGTCGTCATCGAGTACCCCTCGAGGTAATAGGCGTCGGCGGTGCTGATCAGCTCCCAGAAGTAGGCCTGCCCGTCTACAATAGATTGCCTCAGGACCGTTTCACCTGTCATCACAGGCACGGCGCCTGCAGGCGACGGCAAATCTCCCGGCCCCTCGAGCAACAGGGCCCCGCCGGACATCATCGACAGCGCTGCGGGTGTGCTAAGCGCCCTCCAGACCGCGTAATGTGTGATCTCGTAGCTGATGTTGTCGTATACGGATGAGTACCAGGCGAGGTTCACGATCCCTCCCTGGGCGTTCGGCACGTCCTCGATCGAATGGATCACGGGGGGCATGTAACCCGTTCTCCCCCTGCCGTTGACCTGGCTTGCGTAGATAGCATTCTCGCTGTTTCTTGTATCGATCCAGGAGATGATCGCACCGCCGTTACCGTCGGGGATCATCTGGGGTTCAATGTGGTATCCATCATAGACACAGATCCCCGTGCCGCCCGCCACCCATTGCGCGATACCGGATCCGTCCACCCTCTGGCAATACAAGTTGTAGTTGGTGCCGGTGCGGTTTTCGTACCAGGCGACATAGATCCCGCCCTCTCCGTCCTCGGTGAGTACGGGATCGAACTGATAATGTAAAAATGTACAGATCGGGACGCCATCGGAGTTCCAGAGGGTGTTCCCCCCTGAGTCAAGCCGCTGCGCATAGATGTCCTCTGTCCCGGAACGCAGGTCCTCCCAGGCCACAAATATGCCCCCAGCCCCGTCCGATACGAGGCAGGGGTCTTTCTGGTGACCTGTGGCTGCGATAACGGGTACGCCATCGGCTGCCCACTGAACGGTTCCCGAGCCGGTCAGATGCTGGGCGAAGATATCGTAAATGCCGAAGTTACGACCATCCTGCCAGACGATGACCGCCCCTCCGCTGCCGTCAGGGATCATTTGGTTGAACATCTGGTAGTTGGCCGCGGTACAGATCGGGACCCCCATCGACGTCCACTGGAAATTGCCGGAGGCGTCGATACGCTGGGCGTAGATATCGTACTCGGAGCTGTTGCGCGCGTCATTCCAGACGATCACGGCGCCGCCGCTCCCGTCGGAGACGATTGTTGGATCACGCTGCTCAAATGATATCGAGATGACGGCGACACCGTTGGCGGTCCATTGTACTATTCCATCGGCGTTGATTTGCTGGGCGTATATATCCAGGTCGGAACCGCGGCTGTCATTCCATGTGATGATCGCCCCGCCGGCGCCGTCTGAGACGATCCGGGGATCTCCCTGGCTCCCCGTAGCTGTGCATATCGCCACTCCGCCTGTTAACCACTGGATATGCCCGTCGGCATTGATCCGCTGGGCGTAGATGTCAGAGCTCGACGACCTGTAATCCTGCCAGGTGATGATCGCTCCGCCCTCTCCGTCGGAGATGATATAGGGGTCAATCTGGTCGTTGGATACGGTGCAGATCGATATGCCTGTGGAAATCCACATGAGGTTTCCGGCCGCATCTATCCTCTGCGCATATATGTCCATGTGTAACGCAGAGCGCATATCATACCAGCAGACGATCGCCCCGCCGGCCCCGTCCGTGACCATTCTCTGGTCGTACCGATAATCTTCGCCCGTTATGACCGCGCTGCCGTTTTCTGTCCACATGGCTGAAAGCGGCAGTGGTAGTAAAGTGGCTAAAGCCGCCAGGACGATCAGCGCTGCGATGAGTCTCTGATTCATCTGGATCCTCCATTCTGAAGTCGCAGTCACATTTATTTGTAATGAGAATTAACCCGCTCGCCATTATACCATACTGATGCCGCAAAGTAAACGTGTTGACCGGCAAAGCGGCGGGTTTTATTATATTGCATCCGATCAGGCTTTATGCGCCCGTAGCTCAGCTGGATAGAGCAGCGGACTTCTAATCCGCATCCAGGTGTATTTATAACTCCATTAATATCAAGCAACTAGTTTGAATACTAACAGATTGCCCATTCTATCTAATAGCCAGATTTATCTTCCTATAACTTCTTTTATCATTCCATCATGACACAAATGTGGCACAATAGGAATACACTAGAAGTTCGATGAATTGTGCGGCTATTGATACAGGGAAACATCTTGGACAACCTGATCTCGATCTTCAACTGAGGTCGCAATGATAGGCAGGACCATATCCCATTACGAGATCCTCGAGAAGCTCGGCGAGGGTGGGATGGGTGTGGTCTACAAGGCCCGGGACACCACGCTCGACCGATTTGTCGCGATCAAGTTCCTACCGCCGCATCTAAGCAGGGACGAGGAGGCCAAGAAGCGTTTCATTCATGAAGCGAAGGCTGCATCCGCACTCAATCACTCAAACATCGGCGTCATCCACGAGATAGACCAGACTGACGAGGGACAGACCTTTATCGTAATGGCATGCTATGAGGGGGAGACGATTCGGGAGCGGATTGATCGGGGTGGCATCACCATCGGCGAGACGCTGGATATTACATCGCAGGTAGCTGCTGGCTTGGTCAAGGCACATGAGAAAGAGATAATTCATCGCGATATAAAGCCGTCTAACATAATTGTCACGAGGGATGGTGAAGCGAAGCTCGTCGATTTTGGACTGGCGAAACTCGCGGGCAGGACGAAGCTGACGAGGGACGGGAGAACGCTCGGCACAGCGGCGTACATGTCTCCCGAGCAGGCGCTCGGGCAACCGGCTGACCACCGCACCGACATCTGGTCGCTCGGCGTGGTGCTCTACGAGATGCTCACGGGAAAGCAGCCATTCAGAGGTGACTACGACCCGGCGCTCATGTACGCCATTGCGCACGAGGAGCCAGAGTCGATAACAACGATCAAGCCCGAGGTTCCGCTCGAGGTTGAACGGGTAGTTGGAAAGGCGCTCATCAAGAATGCGGACAAACGCTACCAGAGTGCCGTGGAGATGAAACAAGATCTCGAGGAGCTCCGTGAGAGCCTCGACCTGCTGCCGAGGCGTTCGCGGATGCAGCTCAAGCTGATCAGACGCCGGAAACAGATTGCTATTGGAGCTGCGGTAGTAGTTATGGCGATTGTGCTGACAGCTTTCGGCATCCGCTTCTTCTCCGGTGGTACCCGGCCGATCGATTGGATCGCTGTACTTCCCCTTGTTAACCTCTCCGGAGACCCTGAGCAGGAGTACATCGCCGACGGCATGACCGAGGAGTTGATCAAGACCCTCTCGAAGATAAGCGCAATCAATGTGATCTCGCGGACGTCGGTGATGCAGTACAAGGATACAAAGAAACCGCTTCCCGAGATCGCCGCTGAGCTCGATGTGGGTGCGATCGTGGAGGGATCGGTGCTTACTGTGGGAGACAGCGTCAGGATAACCGTTCAGCTCGTCGAGGCTGCGACGGACCGACACCTCTGGGCCGATAGCTACGACCGGGAAGTACGTAATATCCTTGCTTTGCATAGCGAGGTGGCGCAGGCGATCGCTCGCGAGATCCAGGTCACGCTGACGCCGCAGGAGCAGGCACGCCTGACCAGTGTCCGCCCCGTGGCTCCCGAAGCCTACGACTTTTACCTCAGGGGCCGATACCA
>JAUWMD010000200.1 GCA_030613345.1 Candidatus Krumholzibacteriota bacterium | reverse complement strand
GAGGCCGTAGTTCTGTCTCTTGTCCGCGCGCTTGAGCTGGAAGGCGAGGTAGATCGAGATCACACCGAGCGCCACCAGCATCAGGATCGGGATCGTGTAGTTGTATGTCGCGATCTCTCCGGAAACGCGCATCCGGTCGATCTCGACGGAGATCTGCTCGGGGCTGACCCCCTGTTCTATCAGCTTCTCGCGTGCGGTCTGGATCTGGTTGACCACCTTCGGGTTGACCCAGTCGAGCGTCCTGCCGATTCCGAAGTAGAAGATCGACAGGCCGTAGTTCTGGATCGTGAACATCGTCGCGTAAGCAGTTCCGAGCCTGTTCTCCGCGACGATCTTGGCGACAGACGGCCACATCGCTGCTGGCACGAGCGAGAACGCTACGCCCAGGGCGAACAGCCCTGTGTATCCGAGGATCACGTTGTTCATTACCGAAAGGGTCAGGTGCGCGTAGATAAGAAGGATCGAGCCGAGGATCATCAGCGAGGCGGCCTTGCCCTTCGCATCGACGAGGCGGCCAAAGATCGGGGTGAAGATGATCGTCCCGAGCGGGATCAGCCCGCTCACCTTCGGTCCGTTCTGTAGATACGCTCCTATCTTCTGGAAGCCCGACATCCCCGACAGGTCGGGAAGGACATATGTGAACCCGAACTTGTTCACCAGCAGGTCTGGCGCGTACTGGAGGAACGGGAACACGGCCGAGTAGAACGCAACGCAGAGTAGCGAGATGTAGATGAACGAATGGTCGGTGATCAGCTTCACGAGGTCGCTGAACTTGAACTCGTCGTCGCCCGGTTTTGCCGCTTCCTCGCCTGCCGCCGCGGCAATCTGGCTGTCGAGCTTCTTGTCGAGGCCGAGGTAGGCGATAAAGAGAAGTGTGCCGAACAGGATGATCGATGCCGAGATGACCAGCGCGTTACTGAGGACGCTGCCGCTGAATGAGCCGCCGAGGTCGAGACTGAACGAGATGGCCATGAAACTTCCCAGTCTTCCGACCACGATGTTCATCCCCATCGCAAAGGCGAGCTCTTTTCCCTTGAACCATTTGACGATCGTACGGCTGATCAGCACGCACGTCGTCTCGAGCCCTATTCCGAAGAGTATTCGACCCACCACCATCGACCAGAGCATCTGGTTCTTGCTCTTGCCGAAGTAGCCCATGCTGCCCGCCCAGACGACATAGGCGCCGATCGTCGCGATGACGGCGAGAATGATGCCTACCTTGCGGATGCCCCAGCGGTCGAGGGCGATGCCTCCCAGGATGATCATCAGGGCCAGGTTGGCCCATGTGGTCGAGCTGATGAGGAGTCCGAACTGGGAACTGGTGAATCCCAGCTGACTCTCGAACAGAGACTTCAGTGGTCCGAGCCCGTCCTGGAACCAGTACGTTCCGAACATCAGAACGCTGATCAGGAACAGGACGGAGAACCGGGCGGCTTTTGAATCCTTTAACAGTCTTACAGCGTTCTCCATAGGTCCTCTCCGTCAAGTGGTTAAGGAACATAATGGCGGCGTTCGCCCCGCCGCAGGTGGATGAAATAATATATAACAGACCGCCGGTAGGGTAAAAGTGTTTTATAAGGTATGCTCCCGGCGGGGATCTGCGAAAAATTCTGTTGAAAGGCAGTGTATCAAGAAGTGTATACTGAATTTCCCATGAGACAGAAAAATAATACGGCATTATTGTCCATCGAGAGGGATCGGTCCGTTTTCATTATACTCGCGCTGGCCGGTCTGTTAGTGCGCCTGCCGTTCCTGAGCACCTTCAACCTCGTGAGCTACGACGGCACGTACTACATCAACCAGGCGCGATCCATACTCGCAGGCGCGTACCGCCCGAGTGTGTTTCCGATAGGCTATCCGGCCTTTATCGCCCTGCTCGCTCCCGTAGTGGGAGACGGTGTCCGTGCCGCGCAGATCGTCTCCGTGCTGGCCGGGATCGGCACCCTGTTTGTCTTTTTCCTCCTGTGCAAGCGGCTGATGTCCAGGACGCATGCCGTAGCCGCCGGCCTGATCCTCGCTGTGACTCCCCTGTTCATCCACATGACGACTACTACGATGTCGGAAGCCCTTGCGACTTTCTGGATCCTGCTCGGTCTTCTCATGTTTGCAGGCGGGAGGGACTTTACCGCGGGTCTCTGTCTGGGTGTAGCCTCCATAACGAGACCCGAAGCCCTTGCGGTCGCCGGGATCCTTACGCTTCTCCGGTTGCGGAGGCCGCGCCAGATGTTCAGATTTGTCGCAGGATGCGTTCTCGTGTATTCCGTCAATGTGGTCGTCGGATCGCTCGCACGCGGACATCTCGGGCTGCTGCATAAGAGAAGGTCCTTCGGCTCCGGCGCGGTCTTCTGGACGCTGCGCGAGGCATGGATCGAGTTCGATGGCAAGGAAAGCGCCATAGAGGATGTATCCCGGGACAATGAGACCACCGGCTTCGCCCTCTATTATCTCAGAAGGTTCCCGCGAGAGATTGTTCTGCTCATACGGCACGTGATGCCCGCTCTCTTCGCTCTGGCGCTTTACGGAATCTGGAGAAAGCGTCATTTCGCGCTCGCCCTGTTCGCCCCGTTCGCGATCTTTCCCCTGTTCACGGTGCGCAGCGATGCCAGGTTCGTATTTCCCTACCTTCCGGGAATCATACTCTTTGCGTTTATCGGCCTCGAGGCGCAATGGTTATACAGACGAAGGAAGTATCTCTACGTCCTTATTGCGCTGTCCATGGTCGCCGGGTGGTGGATAAACCGGGACCGTGTTACATTGCCGGTCTCTAAAGGCTATCGGTGGGCGAAGGATCTGGGGCCTCAGATCAGCCGCCGGATCGCATCCGGAACCACTTTAGCCGACAGGAAACCCTATCTGGCGTTTTACGCAGGAGGCGACTACGTAGAGATCCCCGCGGCGCCGTTCGATGTGGCCATCGACTATCTTTACACGCAGGATATCGAATATCTCGTGCTCCATTATGAGACTATCAAGGTTTTCCGGCCGCGCCTGCTTCCCCTGCTGTCCGACAGGGCGATAATCAGAGGAGAGCTGCGGTACGTCCAGACATTCCGTTTTCCGGGCGTGTTGATATACAGGAAAACCAGCGGCGAGCTGCCGACAAGGCGCCGGCTCATGGAAGGCAGTGGTAAAACGCTGTCCGGGCCGGCCTGGTCACCTGACGGGCATGCGATCGCATGTCGGGTGCGTGAGGAATCGGGCAGGGGAGAGATCCGGCTGATCGATCCTGAAAACGGGGAATCAAGGTCGATCCTGATTACGTCGTCGCTCGATGATCCCATCAGCTGGTCTCCGGACTCGAAAAGCCTCGCCTTCGTGGAATATGACGGCGGAAACTACGATATTTACGTGTACGGACGGGGCGGAATAGTCGATCGGATCACGACCGATAAAGCGATCGACAGGTCTCCCTCCTGGTCGGGTGACGGAAGGCAGATAGCATTCTGTTCGGACCGTTCCGGACATAACGAGGTGTGGATAAAGCATCTCGACGAGGGTGGGCTGGAGCGGATAACCGATACCGGCGGCTGTTCCTTTCCCTCGATTTCACCAGGGGGGCGATATATCGCCTTCCTGCGTATCGGCGAAGGCTTGTACATACACGATCGCGAAACGTCGAAAACGATACGTGCTTCCGCACCTGTGAAGGTCGACTTTCCGCCGGCATGGAGTCCCGATGGCCGCATCCTCGCGGTGTCGGCCAGGGACAGGGGGGCCTTGCGCATTTACCTCGTTACTCCCGACGGGCTCAAGGCAGCCCTGCTTACCAAGATGAAGTACGGAGAAAGTCAACCGGCCTGGAGTCCCGACGGACAGTCTATCGCCACTGTCACCACAGATGGGGGCATGATGGATATCTGCGTCATCGAAGGGGTCGAGGCATATGTGCGGCGTATTCTCGATTCGACCCCGATTATTGTTCTGGAGCGCTGATCAGCAACCCGTTTACAGCTTACGAATGCGATGCTGGATGCACAGCGACCGTAACTGTGATAACATCGGCACATGATGAAAGACGGGAGTGAATTGGTTGCGGGATTCAGCCACCCCGAGAGCGACATCCCGTTCTGCACGGACCTTCCCACCTCGCCGCGCGACCTCCCGGGCAGCGTGCTCGTGACGGGAGTGTCGGGGTATATCGGCGGGAGGCTCGTACCAGAGCTGCTCGAGAGGGGCTACCATGTGCGGGCCATGGTGAGGGGCAGCGCAGGTGAGGTCTCGAGGCGCTGGCCGGGCGCCGAGATCGTCACCGCTGACGCGCTCGACAGGGAGAGTCTAGAGGCGGTCCTCGAAGGCGTCGACACCGCATATTACCTGATCCATTCGATGCTTCTCGGTCCGGGAGAGTTTGCAGGCGCGGATGCTCAGGCCGCCTCGAACTTTGCCACGGTCGCCGGCGAGCGGGGGGTCAGGCGAATCATCTACCTCGGGGGGCTCGGCGACGTACGGAGCGACCTCTCGAGGCACCTGCGCAGCAGGATGGAGGTCGCGAGGATGCTCCAGTCCGGACCGGCGCCGGTCACGATACTCCGCGCGGCGATAATCATCGGCTCGGGCAGCGCCTCGTACGAGATGCTGAGCAACCTCGTCGCCCGGTTTCCCTTGATCTTCACGCCCCGCGAAGTGCGCAGCCTCTGCCAGCCGATCTCGATACGTGATGTTGTCAAGTACCTCGTCGGATCGCTCGAGTCGGAAGAGACGACCGGCGGCAGTTTCGATATCGGGGGCGACGAAGTGATGTCGTACAGAGAGATGATGGAGGCCGTAGCGCGGATCCTCGATCGGAGGCGTCTCTTCGTCACGATGCCGCTGGTCAGCCTCAGGGCCTTCGGTTACGCGGCGGGTCTGCTTACACCGGTGCCGGCACCTATTACGTTGCGCCTGATGGAGGGCCTGAAGAACGACGTAATCTGCGGTGACAGCGCTATCAGGAGGATAATCCCCTTCGAGCCGCTGCC
>JAUWMD010000271.1 GCA_030613345.1 Candidatus Krumholzibacteriota bacterium | reverse complement strand
CATGAACCAGGCTTTCCCTCGGAGCTTCTTTGATCGCTGTGGTCTCGTGAATCTGCTGGCCGAGTTGCGACGGCTCCAATGTGTCTCATGAACCGCCGTGGTACGTGAACCGTATGCCCGGTGGTGTGGGAGGGTGAGGTTGCGAGGCCTCACCCTACCCGATTAGAGGAGAAGATACAGACCGGATCAGGTAGCAGGCTTGAATATCGTGTCGAGGATCGTGCCGTCTCTCCACTCGATGACCTCGACCGGTTCGTCGGTCAGCTCGGGGCGGGGGGGAGTCTTGCCGAATTCCGCCGCGGCCTTCTTCGAGAGTTCGTGCAGCTCCTCCATGGAGACGATCTTCAGGCCGCTCGCCGAAGCGTTTTTCTTCAGCGCGTCCATGTACTTCGCCGTTGATTTCGGATTGAATGCGACGTACCCCTCTGTTACGGCGACGTCGATGCACTCGCCCGGCACCGAGACGGTGTAGACGCTCTCGACGATCCTGGGGAATCCCTTGCCGCTCTCCTTCTTGCCGGTCGCCAGCGGGAGGAACATGATCGTAAGCTCCGAGCCCGCCGCCACTCCCTGAGCTCCGCCTATGCCGCCTATAATACGGCCGCCCGCGCAGATAGAGTTGACGTTGAAGTCGACGTCCATCTCGAGCGTAGAGAGGACCGATACGTCGAGCATGTTCACGGCGTTTTCCCTGTTCGCCATGTCGTCGTACTCGCCCGTCGATATCTCGTAGTGGTTGTGATCGTAGAGCATCGATTTTATCACCCTCTCCGACGGCTCGAAGCACTGGCCGTGGAGCAGGTTCCGGATAAGGCCCTCCTGGAGCATCTCGACATGCAGAGAGGTGCAGCCGCCGATCGAGAAACCTGACTGGATCTTCTTTTCAATCAATATTTTCTTTATCTCGTCGAGGACGATCAGCCCGGCTCCCGAACCGACCTGGAAATTGAAATCGTCGAAGATCACCTCGGCCGCGTCCATCACCTTGAGGACCTGCCCGGCTATCTGCGAGTTGAAAGCGTTTCCCCTTATTTTATCAATGTCGAGGGTGCCCGAGCCGATGCCGGAAGCATCGCCGGGATTGTCGACCTTGACGACATAATCGACGTCGACCATCGAGAGGGAGCGGGGAAAGAGGTACTGCTCGCTCACCTCGCCTGCGAGCAGGCAGACATTCTCAGCCCAGAGAGTATCGGCAAGGAAGAGACCGAGCGGCCCGACCCAAGAGGACGGGTCTCCCATCAGGCCGTTGGCGTTTCCCCACTGGTCGGCTATCGGCACCGGGCCGAATGCGACCTTGATCTTCGCCTCACCCGTGTGGAAGCGTCTGACCCTGTTGCCGTGGCCGTACCCGGTGACGATCCAGGGGAGGAAATCACCCGCCATCAGGTGTCCGCCCATCTTTCGGTAGCAGCTCCCGTTTATCCCCGCGATCGTCCCGTCGGCGATCGCTTCGGGGAGCCAGGGGACGCAGTTGTCGAAGAAGGCGTTGCCGAGCAGGTGGATATCCTTCAGGCCCTTCTCCCGGAGCCTGGCGATGATGATCTCGAGGCAGTGGTCGCCGAGACGGTAGTAGTGAGGGTACGAGATCCAGTCACCGTCGTTCAGGATCGAGACGACCTCGTCGAGTGTTGTCACTTTGCTCTTGCCGCTACGCATCTTCGATCGGCCGGGCCGTCCCGCGTAAGGATCGCTGTAATCCGGATCGAACGCCTGTTTGTAGGGCTTCTTCTCGATGCCGTTGACTACGGTCGGGACTCTGCGTCCCAGCGAGTTCTTCGCGAAATCCATCAATTCGCCTCCGGGTGATCTTAAGGGCCTATAAACGCTTGAATCTCCATCAATAAGTAAGACTTTGGCCCCTCCATGTCAAGTCGTCTTGGACCCTCTGGTGACGGAAAATGAAAAAAGTACCGGAAACGCCCCGAAACGCCCCGAAACAGCTTGCACGCTCATGAATTTATCACTTTATTTGATGTTGACAACGGGCCCGGGTGCGACTATGATGCCCTTTCCAGTTCGTAATCATCCGATATTCTGGAAAAGTTAAAGTTTGTTTACCCAAACGCTGAACCTACAGGGGGTTACAGATGGCAGACGAGAAGAAGTCGATAACTTCCATGCTCGACGAGAAGCGCAGATTCTCGCCGGTGCCGGAATTTGTCGAGAAGGCTCACATCAAGAGTCTCGATGAGTATACGGCCATGGCAAAGAAGGCCGAAGAAGATTTCGAGGGTTTCTGGGGCGAGCAGGCCGATAACTATCTCACATGGTACAAGAAGTGGGACAACGTCCTCGAGGGCGAGATGCCCGCCGCGAAGTGGTTCACCGGCGGCAAGCTCAACATCGCATACAACTGCCTCGACCGTCATATCGATGAGGGCAAGGGCGACAAGGCCGCCATCATCTGGGAAGGCGAAGCCGAGGGTGACTCAAAGACCTTCACCTATACCGAGCTCAAGGACGAGGTCAGCAAGTTTGCCAACGTCCTGAAGAAGCACGGCATCAAAAAGGGCGACCGCGTCTGCCTCTATCTTCCGATGATCCCCGAGCTGGCCATCGCCATGCTCGCCTGTGTCCGCATTGGCGCGATCCACTCGATCGTGTTCGGCGGATTCAGCGCCGCATCGCTGAAGGACAGAAACAACGATGCCGAGGCGAAGCTGCTCGTCACCTCCGACGGCTCCTTCCGCGCCGGCAAGATCATCCCCCTGAAGAGCGCCGCAGACGAGGCCCTCAAGGGTTCCCCCACGGTCGAGAACTGCATCGTGGTCAGACGGACCAAGGCGGACATAGACTGGACCGAGGGCCGTGACTTCTGGTGGCACGACGAGATGAAAGACGCCTCGACAGACTGTCCCTGCGAAGAGATGGAGTCCGAGGATGTATCGTTCATCCTCTACACGAGCGGAACGACAGGCAAGCCAAAGGGCGTAGTCCATACGACCGGCGGATACCTGCTCTACGCGACGATGACAACGAAGCTCGTCTTCGACGTCAAGGACGAGGACATCTACTGGTGCACCGCAGACATCGGCTGGATCACCGGTCATTCATACATCGTCTACGGCCCGCTCGCGCTCGGCGCGACGAGCCTGATGTTCGAGGGCGTTCCCAGCTATCCCGGACCGGACCGTTTCTGGGACGTCGTCGAGAAGTACAAGGTCAATATCTTCTACACCGCACCGACTGCCATCAGGGCGGTCATGCGCCACGGCGACGACTGGCCGGCCAAGCACGACCTCTCGAGCCTGCGCCTCCTCGGCACGGTCGGCGAGCCGATCAACCCCGAGGCCTGGATGTGGTACCACAAGATCATC
>JAUWMD010000131.1 GCA_030613345.1 Candidatus Krumholzibacteriota bacterium | reverse complement strand
TGCCCGAGGCTGCCAGCAGGCCCTTCGCGGCAAAAGATTCCCCGTAATAGAGTGATATTGCAGCCCCGCCGAGCATCGCCAGGGCGGTGACGCCGACAAGGAAAGATATCACATGGGTGACAGCGCGGATGTTCACTTTCTATTCCTTATGCCTGTCAGAAGGCGGATTTGATTTTGTCGGCGGTTTTCGGCAGACAGTAGATAGCCAGCCGGTCGCCTTCTTTCAGCATGTAATCGCCGGTCGGCACGAAAGCATGATCACCCCGTTGTGCCGCGGCGATGATGGAGCCGCTGGGCAGCTTCAGTTTGCTGATCGCGGTGCCTTCCCTCTTGCTGCCGGCCTTTATGATTACTTCCTGAACCTCGCCCGTTATCCGGTGGAACAGTCCTACGTGTTCCACGATCTCTCCCCGCAGGTACTTCAGGATGGCCTTGATCAGCGAGATGTTAGGGCTGATCACCCTGTCGACAAGATTGAGGCGGCTGATGATCGGTACATACTCGAGCTTGTCGATACGGGCTATGGTGAAGCCTGCACCGAACTGTTTGGCCTGGATACAGCATACGATGTTCATTTCCTCGTCACCTGTTATAGCTACGAATGCCGTATCCGAGTCTATTCCGGTTTCCTTGAGTGTCGAGGCTTCAGCCGCATCCGCGTTCAGCACAAGACAGTTTACAAGGGTACTCGCGGCATGCTCCGCCTGTTCGCGGTGCTTGTCGATGAGGACCGTTTTCATGGGAGCGTTCTCCAGCAGTCCGGCCAGGGCCAGCCCGAGTTCCCCACCCCCCACAATAACGACTTTCTTGAATCCCTTTCTTCGCCCGGCCATGATCCAGTCGAGGAATAGATCGATCTCTCCCGCCGGGAGGGCGACATACACATCGTCTCCCGGGTCGGCTATGGAATTGCCGCCGGGAATCGAAAATCTGCCCTGCTTGACGAGTCCTATGAAGCGCGCCCTGTTGAACCATTTTTCGGTCCTGAATTCCTTCAGGGGCCTGCTCGCGAGGGGGGCATTCTCCGGCAGCTGCAAGCCTATGGCGGCTATCCTGCCGTCCAGCAGGGAGGTTACCTCGAGTGTTCCGGGTCTATGGAGCACATCGAAGATCTCTCTGGCGCATTCTTCCTTGTGTACAAGCGGCCGGTCTATGCCCAGCCTGGCCGTATCCACGAGAGGGGAGCGTATATACTTGTTGTCGGAGAGTCGGGCTATGGTGTGTCGAGTCCCGGCGGTCTTCGCCCAGCAGCAGGCGAGCAGGTTTATCTCGTCGTAGGGCGTTACGGCCGCCAGAAGATCGAAATCCCCGATGTTTATCTCTGCCAGGATTTCAGGGTCCGCACCGCTGCCCTCGATTGTCATGACGTCGTGGCTTGCGGCCAACTCGTTGAGGGCCCCGATGAACCTGTCGATCACGACGACGTCCTGTCCCATCTCGCAGAGCTTGGCCGCCAGATTTTTGCCGGCGTTTCCGGCGCCGATTATTGCTATCTTCACACCTTGTATCCTTATCTGCTGAACATGTCGGCCAGTCAGAGCACCGTTGATACGGAAGATCCTCTAAAAACTATAGCAGGAAACCTTCGATTCATCAACAGTCCGTGGGTGGGCGCAATTATTCAGAATGGCAGGGAATACGATTTTTCTGCCAGGGACGGATTGAGACCTACAAGGTGACAAAGAAAACGGGGGAAGCGGACCGATGAGTCGCTTCCCCCTCTATTTATGGCCCGGACGAGTGGGCCCTGTCGGAGTATGGGGTCCTGTTTTTATTCAGGGCGATGCAGGGCAACCGGATTCGCCTTGTGCGCAGGGCCATCTATATCTATCCATGAGGTGCGTTGCGGTCGGCCGTGCCGGTGAAGCAGGCGAACATCATCCTCTGGATAAACGAGCTCCAGCGCCCGCATCGCCGAATCAATATCCAGTCTTATCGAATGTCCTGTCGGTAATTCAGAGCCCGGTGCTTTAGATATGGGACCGGCCGTATCCTTATCGATCACGGCTCATTAGTATTCATTCAGGTACACAGCAAGGGGCATACCACTGCAATTTGTTGCGTGGCAGCATGTTGCCCTGATGTCCGGCGTTGTTTCCTCTTCCGGGCCAGCGTTCCTCCGGATGGGCGATTTTCCAGGTCGTTTTCAGGCCGGGCGGGAATCGCGGCGGGCGATAGTGAGTCTTCAAAAATGCCGCGATATTGGACGCGGCGGCTCATTCTGCTATATTATCGCGGTATGAGAATCTTCAAGCTCACCATCGAATACGACGGGTCCGGGTTCTCCGGATGGCAGGTCCAGCCCGGCCAGCGGACGGTCCAGGGGAAGCTCTACAGGGCGCTCGGCGAGATCGCCGCCGGTGACGTGAGGATCGTCGGCGCCGGCAGGACCGATACGGGCGTTCATGCCGCGGGCCAGGTGGCCAGCGCCGCGCTCGAGACCGATATGACTACCGGCGTCATTATGAAGGCGCTGCGCGGCAAGCTTCCTCCCGACGTAGTGGTACGCTCGGTAGAGGAGGTCCCGCTGTCGTTCAATGCGAGGTACGACGCGCGCAGCAGGAGATATCACTACATCTTTATCGACCGCCCGAGCGCCCTCTGGAGGAACTATTACCACGAACTCCCGAAAGGGATCGACGCGGAGGCGATAGACGCGATGCGTGAGCAGCTGCGGGCCCTTCGCGGGGAGCACGATTTTGCCGCTTTCGCCGCGTCCGGCTCAAAAGTCAAGAGTACGGTCTGCAGCATCTTGCGGGCCGAGATCATCGAGAACAGGCCGCTCGTGACCCTGTCGGTCACCGCCGACAGGTTTCTCTACAACATGATGCGCTCTGTCGCCGGAACCGTTCTGAGGGCCGGCACGGGGCGAAACGTCTCCATCGCCGATATACTTGCCTCGGGGGACCGTTCCGCTGCGGGGCCTACCCTTCCACCTGGAGCCCTTTACCTGATGGAGATAAAATACTGATCGTGGAGCGTTTCAGCGGCCGGGACGTATAAATCGATACGATCAGGGGCCGGGATTCCCGATATTCGGCCGGCGCCCGAAACTGTTTGTCAGTTCAAGCCTATACTTGTATAATGCATGTTTTCTTACTGGAAGAACAGCCGCCGGAATCCTGAAAAACGAAAACATGCAGCCGGGGAGGCGAAATGAAATTTTTTATCGATACAGCCAATGTCGACGAGATCAGGGAAGCCGCAGCGCTCGGTCTTCTCGACGGAGTCACGACCAACCCGTCGCTCCTTGCCAGGGAAACGGGCAGGGGGACGGCCACCGAGACACTGAAGGAGATCTGCTCCATAGTGCCCGGTCCTGTCAGCGCCGAGGTGGTAGCTCTGGATGCAGAGGGCATGTTCAAGGAGGGCAAGGAGCTCTGCAAGATCGCCGACAACATCATCATCAAGGTCCCATGCATCAAGGAAGGTATCAAGGCGATCCAGATGTTCAAAGCCGAGAGCATCGAGACCAACGCGACGCTCTGTTTCTCGGCCAACCAGGCCCTGCTCGTAGCAAAGGCCGGCGCGACATACGTGAGCCCCTTTGTCGGCAGGCTCGACGACATCGGGCAGAGAGGGATGGACCTGATAATCGATATGGTCGAGATCTTCGAGAACTACGCGTTCGCCACGCAGGTCCTCGTGGCCAGCATCAGGAGCGTGCAGCACGTGTACGAAGCGGCGTTGATCGGCGCCGACGTGGCGACGATACCGTTCAAGGTGATAGAGCAATTGATCAAGCATCCGCTCACTGACATCGGGATCGAGAAGTTCCTCGCCGATTGGGCAAAGGTAAAGAAATAAGGAATTCGTGGATCGAGGCAGGCGAGCTGATTTGAAAGAGTTCCAGTCCAGATGGGCCCGGGCGATTCCGTGGATAATAGGGATCATGTTCGGGATGTCTATCGCGCTGACGGTTGTCAACGTCGTGATGCTGAGGCGCGCCCGGATCGGCCAGGCGTTCTATCCCCAGTCGTCGGGCAGTATCGTCCTCGGAGGGACGGGGCTGTTCAGCGGAGACGCGATGGTCGCCGCCCGCGGCCGGATCGGTCCCGCCGTGGTCTCGATCACCACGCTCAGGACGAGGATAGTCTCGACGAGGGCGAGAAGCTCGTACGAGTGGTGGCAGATAATGGCCGGGAGGATTCCCGCCTACCAGAAGAAAAAGTTCCCGATCTACGGATCGGGCCTGCTTGTCAATCCCGACGGATACATCATCACAAACGAGCATGTCGTCCGCGGGGCCGAGGAGATCTACGTGACGATGATCGACTCGACCGAGGTGCCGGCTACGCTGATCGGCATGGCGGCCGAGTTCGACGTCGCGCTGCTCAAGATCGAGGGGAGCGGTCTCCCCTACGCTCCGTTCGGTGATTCGGACGATCTCGATATCGGGGAGCCGGTGATCGCGATAGGGTCGCCGTTCACCTACCTCTTCAACGACAACCAGACGACGGTCACCGCCGGCGTGATCAGCGCCCTCCACAGGGACGTCAAGGAGACTGGCGAAGGGGTGCAGATATTCAAGAACATGATCCAGACCGACGCCGTGATCAACCCGGGCAACAGCGGCGGGCCACTGGTCTCGATGAAGGGTGAGGTCGTCGGTATCAGCACATTCGTCTTCTCGACCGCCAGCGGGAGCAGCAACATCGGGATGGGATTCGCCATACCGAGCAATACGGTGAAGATGGTCATCGACGAGATCCGCCAGTACGGACACTTCCGCAACGTATGGACGGGACTTGTGGTCTCCGAGCTGACCGCCGAGGTCGTAGAGCAGTTCGGCATCCCGTTCAGGACGGGCCTCGTTGTCATCGCTCTCGAGGAGGGTGGCCCGGCGGAAGAGGCCGGGATCGAGGTCGGCGACGTCATTGTCGAGATGGACGGTGTCTCGATTCAGAATTCCGACCAGGCCGGCAGGGTGATATTCGGCAAGCAGGTCGGAGACGATCTCGATATTGTTCTCTGGAGAAACGGCAGCACGAGGTTGATACGACTGAAGCTCGTCGAGGCCAAGGAAGAGGCATAGAAGTGTCCCGAAAGGGAGGTATTTCTTGATTCCGCGATATTCGCTCCCCGAGATCTCAGGTATCTGGACAGATGAAAACAAGTACGATTTCTGGAAGGAGATCGAGATACTTTATTGCGAGGGACTCGCCGAGTACGGCCACATCCCGAAGAAGGCCGCCAGGGAGATCAGACGCAAGGCCGACTACGACATCAGGAGGGTCCTGAAAATAGAGAAAAAGACACGCCACGACGTCATCGCATTCCTCACGAACATGTCCGAATACATCGGGGAGTCAGGCAGGTATCTCCACATGGGGATGACGAGCTCGGACCTTCTCGATACCACCCTGGCCTGCCAGATGCGCGCAGCCGGGATGGTCATGCGCGGCAAGCTCAGGAAACTGCGCACCGTCCTCAAGAGGCAGGCGCTGCGTTACAGGCACGTGCCGATGGTCGGCCGCAGTCACGGTATCCACGCCGAACCGATCACAATGGGACTGAAGCTGCTCGTATGGTACTCGGAGACAGAGCGAAACATCGCCCGGCTCGACCGGACGATCGAGGAGATCTCGGTCGGCCAGATCACGGGCACGGTGGGGACGATGTCGCACACCGACTACAGGGTCGAGCGTTACGTCATGACGAAGCTCGGCCTGAAGGCCACCCCCGTAACGACGCAGATCATCCAGCGCGACCGCCACGCGTATTACATGGCGACTCTGGCCGTCATCGGCGCCTCCCTCGAGAACATGGCCACCGAGATACGGGCCCTGCAGCGCACCGAGATCGCCGAGGTGGAGGAGCCGTTCACCAGGGGCCAGAAGGGCTCGAGCGCGATGCCGCATAAACGCAACCCGATACTTACCGAGAGGATCGCCGGCATGGCGAGGCTGCTCCGCGGAAATGCGCAGGCCGCACTGGAGAACGTTACACTCTGGCACGAGCGGGACATAAGCCACTCTTCGGTCGAGAGGGTCATCATCCCTGATTCGACCATGATCCTCGCCTACATGCTCGAGAAGTTCACATGGGTCGTATCGGGGTTGCGGGTCGACAGGAAGAAGATGCGCGAGCACCTCGAACTGACCGGCGGGCTTATCTTCTCGCACCCGATCCTGCTGATGCTCGTGAAAAAGGGACTGGCGCGCGAGGGCGCCTACTCGATCATCCAGCGCGCCGCGATGAAGAGCATGGACGGGAAGAAGAGCTTCCGTGAGCATCTCTCGGAAGACGGGAGATTCACGAAGCTCGTTTCCGAAGAGGAGCTGGAGGAGGCGTTCGATCTGAAGAGCCACCTCAAAAATATAGATTTTATTTTCAGCAGGGTGCTGTCGAACAGGGGCAGGCCCGGGAAAGGACAGGCCAATTGCTGAAAGGGACCATCCCGATCACGGAAAGTGACGACTCCCGCGTAGGGGAACTGCTGAAGGAAAATGGCCTGAACCTCGCCGTGAGCGAGGCGAGGCGCGTGATCGAGCTTCTCGGACGCGACCCTACAATCGTGGAGCTGACGATCTTCAACACGATGTGGAGCGAGCACTGCAGCTACAAGAGCAGCAGGAAGATCCTCGGCGAGCTCCTGCCCACCGCGGCCCCTAACGTCGTGCTGGGTCCGGGCGAGGACGCGGGCGTGATCAGGTACGCAGAGACGGGCGACGGCGACTGGCACTGCCTCGTTATAGCGCACGAGAGCCACAATCACCCCTCGCAGGTCCTGCCCGTAGAGGGCGCGGCGACGGGGATCGGCGGGATCGTGCGCGACGTATACTGCATGGGCGCCGATGTAGTAGGAGTCCTCGATCCACTTCGTTTCGGCGACCCGCGGGGACCGAACGCTCGCCAGGTCATCTCGATCGCGCGCGGCGTGGTCGACGGCATCGCCCAGTACGGCAATCCGCTCGGTGTCCCGAACCTCGGCGGCGACATCGTGTTCGATGCGGGGTTCGACGAGAACTGCCTGGTGAACGTCGTCGCGATCGGAACGATCAGGGAATCACGCGTCCTGCGAAGCCGGGTGCCGGCCGAGGCGGCCGATACTCCATACAAGATCATCCTCATAGGCAAACCGACCGATGACTCGGGATTCGGCGGGGCGGCTTTCGCCTCCGAGGACCTCGTCGATGGTGAGGAAGCGAACAGGGGGGCTGTCCAGGTACCCGACCCGTTCCTCAAGCGGGTGCTGGCCGTGGCGAACAGGAAGGTCCTCGATCTGGCCGAGGAGCGCGGCATGAAGATCGGGTTCAAAGACCTCGGCGCCGGTGGTA
>JAUWMD010000007.1 GCA_030613345.1 Candidatus Krumholzibacteriota bacterium | reverse complement strand
GAGTATATTTCGTGAGCACAGTGGGTTTGGATGAGAAGGTTATAAGGCGCTATGTGAAGTATCAGGAGAAAGAAGACTTAGGACAAGCGGAGCTTGCATTGTAGGAATAAAGCCCCGGACGTAAGTCCGGGGTTGTTTACTGAACCTTCAAGTAGTGTTCTCTAGCGTTCGCAAAATCGTCTAGAGTGGCTTCTTCGTCACCGAATACACATTAGCTTGACATGAAATCCATTATTTTCTTAACCTATAAACACATCAACGATTGAGGGGTAATTCAGAAGTAACTTGGCAGTATTCCGTTCACAATTAATCGACTGAAAGTGCTTTGGAGACAAAGGAGGAAACGAAATGCTATCCCCGGCAAAACGATCGATTATCGTTCTATTGTTGCTCCTTATCATGGTTTTGGGCTTTAGCGGTGGGAAGGATAATGGGGTAGCACCTATAGTGGAAACAGACTTCTGGCACCAGACAAACGGGCCTGGTGGTGGGATAGTGACATCTCTTGCCATAAATTCGAGCGGGCACGTCTTTGCAGGGACATATGGTGGTGGTGTCTTCCGGTCCGAGAACAACGGGGACAGCTGGACCGCAGTGAATACCGGACTGACACATACTTATATCCAGGCTCTTGCCATAAATTCGAGCGGGCCCGTCTTTGCAGGGACATATGGTGGTGGTGTTTTTTACAGTGTTGAATCAACAAATTAGGTTTGATCGCTGGTTAACCCGACGCCATAACCTCAAAATCGTTGCTGTCCCAGACAGGACTTGAACTGGCAAGAATCCCTGCACCACCGGTCCGCCTGCTTCCATGCGGAAGCCTCTGAAGAAGTAGAATGAATGTTTTAATCCTATGCCGGAGTGCATGCCTGCACTCCAGTGCTTTAGAACATAGAGCTGTTTCTGCCTTTCAACCGCTTTAATATCAATAAGTTAAATACTCTGCACCGCCTCCCTATATAACAGCGCACGTACGAAAGCGCATTGTTACTGATTTGGCACATCTCTTGTATTCATCACGCCTTACAGGGCCGGATAACGTTCCGGGCCGCGGGAGTCTATCCGGGTCTGTGAAAGGCGTGGTGGAATGAGCGGAAAGATAATCGAATTGCGCCGCGGCAGCGGCGATGGAGCGGGCGGGAGCCTGTACGATAGAGCTTCGACACTGGTGGCACAGGGGAGGCTGGAAGAGGCTGAAGAGCTTGTCTTCGAAGGCAGGCACCTCGAGCCCGTCAACGCCGACTTCGCCAATCTCGAAGGTCTGGTGCGGCTAAGGAAGGGCGACTGCATCGGCGCGGCGGATAGATTCGCCGAGGCGGTGCTGATCGACGAGAGCAGGGCCGACCTGCGCAACAATCTGGGCACCGCACTGCTCGAGGCCGGAAGGATCAGGGAAGCAGCCGATGCCATAGCGGGCGGACTGTCGATCGATGGAAACAACGTCAATCTTCTGAGGAACGCCGCCACCGCGGCGATAATCGTCGGTGACAGCGACCGGGCGGTCGAGCTGGCATGCAGGGCCGTCAGGGAGGAGCCGCACGAGGCGGGAAGTCACGTCGTCCTGGCGGAGACCCTGCTGCGGTCCGGTGACACCAGGGCAGCGGCCGACGCACTCGAATGTCTCAGGTTTCTCGAGGGAATACCGATGAAGGTACTTCTCAAGGCAGTTCATCTCTATATCAGGATGGATATGCTTGAAGAGGCCCAGGGCGTGGCATACACCGCTGTGGAAAGTGACCCGTCAAACCTCAAGCTGATGCTCCTGCTCGGCAAGGTCCTCGAGATGCGCGACGATCTCGATGGGGCGAGGCACGTCTATGTCACCATACTCTCCAGCGATCCAGCGAACGTCGACGCAAGAAACGGCCTCGGCTGCATCCTCGAGAGGAAGGGCGAGTACATCGAGGCTCTCGAGCATTTCATGGAGGCGCACAGGCTGTCGCCCCCTAACGAGCAGATCGAGGTCAATCTCGGTATAGTCCTCGACAAGCTCGACATGGACGACGAGGCCGAGCGTCACCTGACCCGCGTGATGGAAAAGGCTCCCCACTTCAGCGTCGCGTTCAATGCGATGGGTTGCTTCCTGTCGAGAAGGGGAAGGTATATCGAAGCCGCGGCTACATTTACTACGGCCATCGAGCTGGAGCCTGACAACGAGAGATACCGCCGCAACCTCGGGCTGGCTTGCGAGATGATCGCCTCGACAGGGCTGCAGGACAGCGGGCTTTAAAAATCATTTCCCTAAAGACAAGCGCTCGATTATAATCCGCCTGAAGGGTGCCGCCGCGAAAGGGCGCGGTCGTACCCCCGAAAGGCGGCTTGCGGATATGGGTGCCAGGAAGAGGACTCCTTCCAACGTCATTGCGCTTCTGACCGATTTCAGCTGGCATAACTGGTACCTCGGCGTCATGAAGGGTGTGATCCTCGGCATCAATCCCGAGGTGAAGATCGTCGATCTCTGTCACGATGTTTCGAGCCAGGACGTGCGCGAGGGAAGTTTCGTTCTGGGGAACAGTTTCGAATACTTTCCCCCCGGGACTGTGTTTCTCTGCGTCGTCGACCCGGGTGTCGGAGGCGACAGGCGTAATCTTATCGTCGAGACGGACAGGTATTTCTTCGTCGGTCCCGACAACGGCATACTGAGCTGTGTCTTCGAGAAGGGGATAGTAAGGAAGGTATACGCGGTAAAGCCGGGGAAGCACACGCTGCCTCTCCACGGCAGGACCTTTCTCGGCAGGGACGTGTTCGCTCCCATAGCGACGCATCTCACGCTTGGCGCAGAGCCCTCGGAGATGGGCGAAGCGGTCGATTCCGTCCTGACCGTTCCCGCGCTGAAGCCGTTCGTCAACAAGAAGGGCGAGGTGTCGGGCAGGGCCGTCTACGTAGATACGTTCGGCAATATCATAACGAACATCAGTGAGCGGTATCTCATAGATAAGTTCGGCAAGGACGCCGACTGGGACGGCGTGACCGTCCGGATAGGGAAGAGGCGGTTCAAGGGAGTGAAGAGGTATTACGAGCAGGGAAAGCTCGGAAGGCTGATGGCCCTCGTCGACTCGTGGGGATATCTCGAACTGGCAGTCAACATGGGGAACGCGTTCACGTTTCTCGGTCTCACCGAGAAGAAATCGCTCGAGGTATTCGTCTCCGGTCCCGCCGGCGGCTCGAAAAGGAAGTAATGGCCCTGCGGCTGACAGTTCTCGGGTCGGGCACGATAGTGCCCTCGCAGGTGAGGCGTGCCACGTCCCTGCTCGTCGAGGGCGGCGGTGAGGACATCCTGATCGACTGCGGCCCAGGTGCGCTGCAGGCGCTCGAGGAGGCCGGGAGATCGTACCGGGACCTCCACAGGATTCTGATTACGCACTTTCACCCCGACCATACACTCGGCCTCGGAAGGCTCTTTTCAGCGATAAAGAACGATATGGCCGTGACCGGGCTCCACTGGATCGTGATATACGGGCCGGAAGGGATAGAGCGGTTCGTCTCGGGATGGGATGATCTGTACGGTGGCATCGTGCCCGGCGACGATACGCTCAATCTCGTCATGATGGAGCCGGGATACGAGATCGATATCGGCGACATGCTGATTACGGCCGGCCATGCCGAGCACGGCGGGAGGCCCGCCCTTGCATACAGGATCGACATGGCGGGCAGGAGCATAGTCTATACGGGAGACACGTCGCGCTCCGAACGACTTGACCGGTTCGCGTCGGGAGCCGATCTGCTCGTTTCCGAGTGCTCCTTCCCGGACGAGTCGCCAGCCGAGGGGCACATGACCCCGGCGATGGTAGGAGAGATGGCCGTGTCGGCGGGAGCGGGCGAGGTGCTGCTCGTGCACATGTACCCGTTCTTCGGCGAGATCGATCCGGCCGCCGAAGTGAGGAGAAAATTCAGGGGCAAGGTAACGACCGGCAGGGACGGAATGGTCATCGAGGTCTGACGGAGGCGGTTCCGCCCGCTGGAGATGGATCCATGCCCGAAAGGAGGATGGGGCCATGAAGATCACCCTTTCTGTCATCAAGGCCGATATAGGTTCTATCGGGGGCCACATCAAGCCGGGAGAGCGGCTCAAGTCCCGTGTGACCGAATTTATCAGGGACAACGGATCGAAGCTGATCCACGATTTCTTCGTCAGCTCCACCGGGGACGACATTGCCATACTGATGAGCCACGGCAGGGGCGAGGGAGACAGCAGAATACACGAGCTCGCTTGGGACGCCTTCACCGACGGCACCAAGCTGGCCAGGGAGATGGGGCTCTACGGAGCGGGGCAGGACCTGCTGAAGGACGCGTTCAGCGGCAACGTGAGGGGCATGGGGCCAGCGGTCGCCGAGATTGAGTTTACAGAAAGGCCGAACGAGCCGTTCCTCTTCTTCGCTGCAGACAAGACCGATCCGGGCGCCTATAACCTTCCCGTCTATCTGGCGTTCTCCGACCCGATGTACAACAGCGGGCTGATCCTCAGCCCGAAGATGAAGGACGGCTTCAGGTTCGACATAATGGACGTCTCGTACGTCGACGGGGACAGGGTCATATCTCTCGAGGCTCCCGAGGATATCTACGACATCGCCGCGCTGCTCCGCGACAACCAGAGATTCGTCGTCGAGAAGATCATCTCGCGCGGGAGCGGCGAGGTGGCTGCCTCTGTCAGCACGACGAGGCTGCACAACATCGCCGGCAAGTACACGGGGAAGGACGACCCGGTGATGCTCGTCCGCGTGCAGGGCGAGTTCCCCGCGACCGGGGAGGTCGTGGCGCCGTACATCAAGGGGCACTATGTCGCCGGATTCATGAGGGGGAGCCACAGCGGTCCGCTGATGCCGGTCAGGCAGAACGGTACGATCTCGTATTTTGACGGGCCGCCCGTGGTGAGCTGCGCGGCGTTCTGCGTTCACGAGGGACGTTTCACCGAGCCGGCCGACGTCTTCGATCATCCCTTCTGGGACCACGTTCGCGACAAGGTCTCGCGGAAGGCGATCGACATACGCGACCAGGGTTTCTCGGGTCCGGCGATGCTCGGATACAACGAGCTCGAGTACGGCGGCATTGTGGAGAGGCTCGAGAGGATCGACAGGAAATTCGAGGTGAGAAAGAAGTGAGAAGAGATGCGGTGGTGATCGTTCTCACGGCGCTCGCGCTGACCGCCGCCGGCGGGGCGGATGCGTACAGGCTCGTCGAGCACAGGGAATGGAATCTCCCGGCTGAAGGCCGTTCGATGTTCACCGTCAGGAACGTGCGCGGTTCGATCGATGTGATCGGCTGGGACCGCGACGAGATAGAGATCTCCGCGATGATCAGGATAAGGGCCGCCGGCAAGAACAAGGCGCAGAAGATCTACGGGAATATCGAGTTCGAGATCGGGCAGGAACCCGGAAGCATTTCGATCAGGGCTCTCGTACCAAAGTTCAGGAAGGATAGTATTGCAGGCGAGGGTAATACTGCGGTATGGGTTAATTACTCGATCAGGGTCCCATATACGACCGATCTCGATATAAGGTCGGTCACCGGCGATATCGCGGTGGTCCAGGTAGGGGGGAGCTTCCGGGTGGTGAGCGAGCGGGGTGAGATCGATATGCTCTCGAGAGGGGGCGAGGGCGTCCTGAAGACAGGCAGCGGCGACATCGGATGCAAGCTGGCCTTTCTTCCCTCAGGCGGAAAGCTTCGCCTCAAGACCGGCAACGGGGACGTGTCGCTCGGAATACCTGCCGAAACGAGCGCGATGCTCAGGGCGAAGACTCGTGCCGGCAGGGTAAGGATCCGCCTCGAGATGACCGGCGTTGAAAAGAAGAAGCGTAAGGTGAAAATAGGCGTTCTCGGTGACGGCGACGGAGAGATCGTCCTCGAATCTGCAAGCGGAGATGTAACGGTCGGTGAATTGTAACGCTGGCGCGCCGGCAGGGGCGCGGCAGGATGGAGGTTCGTGATATGGAAGGCGACAAGAAGAACACCACGTCGATACCACCCGGAATAGCGGGGGCTGCGGCATATTTTTTTCCATTTATCGGGGGGCTGGTCTTACTGGCCGTCGAGAAGGAGGATCGCTTTGTGAGGTTCCATGCGGCCCAGTCTATCGTGTTCTGGATCTGTTCGATCCCGATAGCTGTGCTGTCCTGGATCCCCGTAATCGGCAATATTCTGGGATTCGCGTTTATTGTCGCCTGGATATACCTCATGTTCCAGGCATGGACGAACAAGGAGTTCGAGATCCCGTATCTCGGGGCGATAGCGAGAAAACAGGTGTTTGGAGATGAGGAAGGATCGGTGAGCGAGGAAAGACCCGCACCGGAAACCGCTCCTGAAGATGAAAGGCCGGCAGGCGGCGACGACGAAGAAGCCCCTAAGGCATAACGGGTTACGTTCCGAAGATGTGATTATTCCATTTACCGGCGGAAGCCGACGGATTATATTGATTGCACCCTTTCCGGGTGCAATTTTTTATGAATATCCTCATTGCCGGAGTTGTATGACTCATGACGGTAACGGACGGGACGACGGACATTTCGAAGGAGACGCTGCAGGCCTGGAAAGACGGCAGCGTCAAGGCGTTTGAAGTGGTCGTGAGGTCTGCCATGAGACGGGCCTACGCGGTCGCCGTCGGCATTGTCGGAAATGCCGAGGACGCGCGGGACCTCTCGCAGGAGGCATTCATGGCGGCGCACAGAGCGAGAGGTACATTCGATGTCGAACGTCCCTTCTTCCCCTGGTTCTACCGTATCCTGAGGAACAGGTGCCTGAACTTCCTCAGGAAGAAGGCCGGCAGAAGGGAGGTCTCGATCGACATGCTGATCGAGAAGCCCGGCCGGTCCGAATCACCCGAGAAGGGTGTGATGAGAAAGGAGCGGGCCGAAGCCCTCTGGCAGGCGATCCAGGAGCTAACTCCCGAGCACAGGGAGATAATCATCCTCAGATCGTTCCAGGAGCTCTCGTACAGGGAGATATCCGAGACTCTCGGCATATCCGAGGGGACTGTGATGTCCCGCCTGTACTATGCCCGCAAATCGCTGTACGGGAAACTGAAGGATAACCTGTACAGGGAAGGGGATGATCAGCCGTGAGCTGCAACAGGATGGAGACCGACGGCATGAGATACCTCGACGGCGAGATGTCCGCCGCCGAGAGGACAGCATTCGAGGAACACCTCGCCGTGTGCGGGGAGTGCAGGCAGTCTATGGACGAGCTGGGACAGGTCGAGAGGCTGACCGGAATGATGAAGATCCGCGATCCGCAGGACGATTTCTGGGAAGCGTACTGGAAAAAGCTCTCCAGAAGGCTCGAGCGGAAGACCGCCTGGCTGTTTATAATCGCCGGAGCGGCCTTGATGGTGCTGTACGCCCTCTGGAAGGGCGTCACCGATTTCGGCGAGATATCCTTCGTCAAGGTGGTCGCCGTACTCCTCGCGGCCGGATTCGTCATACTGCTGATATCGGTCATCAGGGAGCGGATACACCAGTACCGCACCGACCGGTACAAAGACATCGAGAGATAAGCGGAACAGAGAAAGGGGAGTGATCGAGATGTTGATCACGACTACGGATACTATATCGGGAAAGAAGATAGTAAAGGTCGTCGGCCTGGTCAGAGGAAACACGATCAGGGCGAGGCATATCGGACGGGACATCCTCGCCGGTCTGAGGAACATCGCCGGCGGCGAGATAGTGGAATACACCAAGATGGTCGCAGAGTCGCGCGAACAGTCGCTCGACAGGATGATCGCCGAGGCGGAGGCGAAGGGAGCCAATGCGGTAGTCTGCCTAAGGTTCACGACCAACTCGATGATGGAAGGCGCGGCGGAGCTTCTTGCCTACGGCACTGGCGTCATGGTGGAGGACGAATGATCAGAGCGGGAGAGTTCGAGATAAGGGCTGTCGATACGGGAAGGTTCAGGCTCGACGGGGGCGCGATGTTCGGCGTCGTGCCGAGGGCGATGTGGGAGAAGACCGATCCGCCCGACGACAGGAACAGGATCGAAATGCATATGAGGGCGCTCTACGCCGATGGCGCGGGGCGGAGGATCCTCGTAGACTGCGGAGCGGGAACGAAGCTCGACGACAAGATGGTGGAGATCTACGAGATCGAGAGCCGGCCCTTGAGGAAGGTACTCGAGGAGCACGGTATAGATCCCGATTCGATCACAGACGCGATCGCGACGCACCTGCATTTCGATCATGCCGGCGGATATACGTATTATGACGGATCGGGAGAGCTGGCGCTCGCGCTGCCCAACGCGACGCACCACGTGCAGCGCAGGCAGTGGGAGGCGGCCACCGGTCCGAACGAGAAGGACAGAGCGAGCTTCTTCCCCGAGAACTTCCTGCCGATCGAGGAGGCAGGAAGGCTCAACCTGCTCGACGGGGAGAGCGAGATCGTGCCCGGCGTCCGCGTCGTGCCGACCGAGGGCCATACGCCGGGACACCAGGTGGTGCTGTTCGGCGAGGGTGAGGGGACGGTCATGTACTGCGGCGACCTGGTCCCGCTCGCCTCCCATGTCAACCTCCCGTGGATAATGGCCTACGATCACTTCCCGCTCAGCACGCTCGAGGAGAAGAAAAGGCTTCTCGGTGAGGCGGCCGACGGGGACTGGATCCTCTTCTTCGAGCACGATCCGGCGATCGGCGCCTGCCGCATCAGCAGAAACGACAGGGGCAGGTTCGAGATCTCCACGACCGTCGAGACAGGATAGATCGTTTGGAAGACTATATTCTCATGCAGCGGGCGAAGGGAGGCGACCATGATGCCTTCCGTCAACTCGTCGAAAGATACCAGCGGGAGATCTACAACTACTTCATCAGGTCCACCGGATCGATCGAGGATTCGGAGGACATGACGCAGCATTGCTTCGTCAATCTCTACAACAGCCTGGGCAGGTACCGCAGGAGCGCGTCGCTGAGGACTTTCATCTACCGGATCGCCACGAACCTCGCGATCAGTTTCTCGAGAAAGCGTAAGTCGTCTCTATCCCTCGACATCCTCGTCGAGGGAGGGTACGATCCAGCATCTCAATACTCGGCCGACCGTCCAGAGGAGTTCGCATACGCGCGTGAGCTCCGGCAGGCATACCTGGCGTCCCTGGCGAAACTGCCCGCGGAATGGAGCATGATACTCGATCTGAGGATCGGAAAAGAGTTGTCTTACAAGGAGATAGCGGATTCCTTGGGCCGAAGCGTCTCATCGGTCGAGTCTATCCTCTTCCGGGCGCGTGAAAAACTCTCGGCCGAGATGGCCCCTTTCCTGCGCGGGGAGGGGACGGAGAATGCGGGGTTGCCGGGAGGCAGCAGAAAGAAATAATTAGTAATTTTGTCAGTATTATGAAGGAAAAAGACTTTTGATGCGTTAATATATACAGGAAAGGGAGACGTATGGATTGTAGTGATTTTGAGAAACTGGCGGGCAGAGTGCTCGACGGGGAAGCCGCAACGGACGAGGCGACTGCGCTGGAGGCGCATGCCGCCTCGTGTGAGAGCTGCTCCGTCCTGATCGGCGATCTCTCGGTTCTCGGCCGGCTTCATTCCGGACTGCCGGAGCTCGAGCCCCCGGCGGGGTTGACCGGCAGGATCATGGCCGGTATGGAGAGGTTCGAAACGGGGCGGACGGGCTGGAGATGGAGGGTGCTCGTTCCGGCCGCCGCCGCTATCTTCGTGCTGGCCGGGATCAGGATCGGAACGCAGATAATGGATGCGTGGTTCGAGGAGGCCGAGGTACAGCACGCCGAGGTCACGGGGCTCGAGTATCTCGACGTTTATCCTCCCGACTCGTTCGGAGAGGCCATCGAACTTGCCGCGAAGGGAGAAGACGATGAATAAGCGGACCTTGAAGGCTATGCTTGTCGTTTCGCTCGCTTTCAATCTCGCTGTGGTGGCTACCGTGGCGGTCGGCTTCGCGGTCCGTGACTCGGGCACGTCGGTCAGCGGCGGGGAGATCCCGATAGACGATCACGGCAAGCATCTGTCGAAGTGTATCGGCCTTTCGGGAAAGAAAGCGAAGTGCTTCGAGGATGTGATGGCCGGAACTAGCGAGGAAGCGAGTGAGATAAAGGCGGAGCTGGAGAAGGAGAGGGACAAACTCTTCCACCTGCTCCAGAAGATAGAGCCCGACGAGCAGGCTATCATGGCGAAGGTCGAGAGTATCTCGGTCCTGCAGGGGCAACTCGAAAAGCTCCTCGTCAAAAGGCTTGTCGATGCGAGGGCCGTTCTTGAACCCGAGGAGGACGCAAGGCTTCTCTATCTGATCCGATGCAGCATGAGACCGGAATGTGTAGGCGAGGACAACTGTCCCTACCAGAAAGCAAAGGAAGGTTCCGAATGAAGAGATTCGCAGCTTTGATCGCAGTGCTTCTACTTGTCACCGCCTTCACGGCGATTTCGGCGCAGGAGAAGGAAGTTCCCAAGGCCGAGCCCTGCACGGCCATCGACTCAGAGACAAAGGTAAAGGTCCAGAAGCTCAAGCTCCATTATGAACTCGCAATGGTCGATCTCAAGGCCGAGAAGGGCAAGATCCACGAAGAGATGATGGCGGAGCTCCTCAAGGAAGAGTCCTCCACCAAAACGATCGAGAAGCTGGGCAAGTCGATGAACGGCGTCCAGTACAAGATGCACAAGGCGAAGATCGACTACATCCTGAAAGTGAAGAAGGTCCTTCCCGCCGATCACTGGAAGATGTTCCTCCACAAGCAGCACGCCGCGGGCGTTGGGCACGGCAAGGGTTACCCTCACGGCACCGCCGCGAAGGGGTGCTGTCCGATGACGGGCGCCGCCGGCCACAAGTGCGGCCCGGGCAGCGCGCACGATTCCGCAAAGTGCCCCATGGCCGGTACCAAGGGCCATATATGCACGGCAGCCTGCACGCATTCCGCTCCCGGGGCCGGATGCGAGATTCCCTGCGTCAAGGTGAGGAAGTAGGGCGGAGATCCGATACAGTGTGATTCGAGGGGGAGGCCGTCGGCCTCCCCTTTTTTATCCCTGCTTACCCGACGAGCAGGTATCGTACGAGCAGGTATGCGCTCGCCATGACGATCGATACGATCATCAGGGGAAATCCGTAGCGGATATAATTGCGGAAGTTCAACGGGCTTCTCGTCTTCTCGCTGAAACCGGCGATCACGACGTTCGCCGAGGCGCCGACGATCGTGCCGTTGCCGCCGAGACAGGCCCCCAGGGCGAGACTCCACCATAGCGGCATCGCCATTTTCATCTGCCAGAGCTGGTAGGCGGCCTCGTCCATCCCCTCGGTGTTGGGAAAGAGGGCCGCGCTTATCCTCGCCAGCAGGGGGATCATCGCGGCTACGAACGGAATGTTGTCGAGGAAGGCGGAGGCGATCGCCGAGACCCAGAGGATGCAGAGGCACAGGAGTGTGAGGTTGCTGGTCAATGCGAGGACCCTGCCGGCGAGGAATTCGAGGACCCCGGTCTTCTCGAGTCCTCCGACCAGCACGAACAGTCCCATGAAGAAGAACAGCGTCGTCCACTCGATCTCTCCGAGCCTCTTCTCGATGTCGGTTCCGCTCCAGATCAGCAGCGCTCCGCCGCCCGCAAGGGCGATCGTCGCCGGTTTGAGGCCGAGCCATCCATGGAGCAGGAATCCCACTACGGTAAGCGCCAGCACGATGAGGCTGCGGCGCAGCAGAACGGGGTCTTTGATCACCTTTGTCTCGTCCATGCCGGCAATCGTCTCGCGGATCGACTCGCTTCCCGCGGCCAGCTGCCTGCGGAAGATCACCTTCAGGAGAAGGAGGGTGACGACGAGCACCGCCGCGGCGATCGGGCCGAGGTGAATCATAAAATCGAGGAAGGAGAGGCCCGTGGCCGAACCTATGAGTATATTGGGCGGATCGCCGATGAGCGTCGCGGTGCCGCCGATGTTTGCAGCGAGTGTTTCGGCGATGAGGAAAGGGAAGGGCGAGATGTTGAGCATCTCGGCGATCAGTATCGTGATAGGCGCGATCAGGAGCACGGTCGTCACGTTGTCGAGAAGGGCCGAGGCGATGGCGGTAAACACGGAGAACCAGAGGAGTATCTTCCAGGCGTTCCCGCCCGACCTCTTCGCGATCGTGATGGCGAACCAGCTGAAGACGCCCGTCTCCTTCAGGACGCTGATTAGGAGCATCATGCCGGTAAGGAGACCTATAGTGTTGAAGTCGATGAATGCAAAGGCTTCCGACTGGGTGAGGATATGGAAGATGATGAGGAGCACGCCTCCCATGAGGGCTGTCTTCGTCCTGTGAATCTTCTCGGTGATGATGAAAAAGTAGGACAGGATGAAGATGCAGATCGCCGCTATAGTCCCGGGTGCCACTACCGTCCTTCCATGTCGTAGATGGCCCGGCACACATCGCCCAGGCTGATCATCCCGACCAGCCTCAGACCGCTGACCACCGGTATCCTCTGGAATCCCAGCTTGTGGAGCGCTGCTGCCGCCTTCATCACGCTTTCCGACTCCTCGAGGGGCGTGACGTCCTCGCGCATGAGGTCCTCGGCGACGAGCAGTCTCTCCTCGACGGAAAACGTGCTCCTCTCGAGCGCTCCGAAATCATGAAGGAAATCGATGTTTCTGATAAGGTCGATGTAATCGGGGAGAAATATCAGGATGAAATCGTCTATCGTGATGATACCGGAAAGGGTGCCGTCCTCCTCGGTCACCGGCAGGACGGATTCTCCCGTCTCGAAGAAGAGCCGCGCGATCTCACGCATCGGCGTGTGCGGAGCGACGGTCCGGAAGTCCCTCTTCATGTATTTACTGATTTCCAAGAGCGGTCTCCCCGGCAGGGGGCTTTTACAGGTACTTCTTCTCGGCCGATTCCACGAACGAGAGGAATCCTTTCACATCGCGGCAGGCCATCAGCCCCGTTCTCACTTCTTCGTGTTTTATCAGGCGGGAGATTCCGGCGAGCGCCTGTATGTGGGGCCCGGTCCGGTCCTTCGCCGATACCATGATGAAGAAGAGATGCGATCTCTCACCATCGGCCGACTCGAAGTCTATCCCCTCGCGCGAGAGCCCGAATGCGACGCACAGCTTGTCAACGGCTGAGGTCTTGGCGTGCGGGACGGCGAGCCCCGACCCTATCCCCGTACTGGCCTTGGCCTCCCGGCTGCGGATCGCCTCGAGTATCGTATCGCGGTCCTTGAGGCGGTATGCCGAACAGAGCAGGTCGACGAGCTCTTCGATCGCTTCGGCCTTCCCTGTCGATCCCATCTCCATCAGGATCGCCGATTTTTTTATCTCTGACGAAAGCTTCATGGCAGTAAAGGTAGCGGGCAGTGTACGGAAAGTCAACGCATTACCAGATCGCCACGCCCGCAGTGAAGTAGAAGTATATCCCGCTGTAGTCGAGTACCACCGGTTCGTCGTTCCCGATGAACTCGGGCGTGTTGCCGAACTTGTCCTCGAATCCGTCGACCTTGAGACTCCTGTATCCGAGGGTGAATCCGACCTGCACAGGATTGATGAAGTTCGTGTTGATCTCGGCGTAGATGTCCCATCCGTAATCGTTTGCCTTGTACTCGGTAAACCTGCCGCCGCTTTCGTCGGTACCGTAGACAACCTTGGCGAAGGTCCCCTTGACCCCCCCGTTGATGTCGATCACCTTCGGAACCCTGAAGATATGGACCGTTCCGCCTAGCGAGAGGAGATCGGCCGGCATCTTGTATGTCACGTAGGACGACGAACCGGTCGGCATGATCTGTTCGACCCAGATGTGTTCATACCCGGCAGTCGCGGCGATGCGGCCCAGCATCCAGATCCTTCCCTCGAGCATCACGTTGAATCCGCTGGTCAGATCGTCGAAGCTGACCCCGTATTGCTCGCGCACCGCCTCGAGGTTGTCGTTGAACTCTCCCATCGAATAATATCCGACGCCGACGCCGCCCTTGACCTCGAATCCTACCGGAAAATCGGCAAGGGCTGCCGACGGCACGAGTATCGCGGCCGCGAGCGCCGCAGCTGTCAATTTCTTCATCCGGAACCTCTTTCCTCGAGATACCTCTCCAGTCTGTCCATGCCTTCCTTTATATTCTCCAGCGAGGTGGCGTAGGATATCCGCAGGTGTCCTTCGCCGCTCTCTCCGAAATCGATGCCCGGAGTCAGGGCGACTCCCGCCCTTTCCAGGATGTCGAACGCCAGTCGGTACGAATCGGGATCGATGTGATCGGTCCTGATGAATATATAAAATGCTCCCTTCGGCTCGACCGCATACTCGAGTCCCAGCTTGGGCAGTCTCTCGAGGAGATAACGCCTCCTCCTGTCGTATTTCTCTACCATTTCGGATATCTCGGGATGCTCTGCATCGAGAGCCGTTACCGCCGCTTTCTGTACGAACGAGCTGGGTGATATGAAGAAGTTCTGCTGGAGGATCTGCATCTGCCGGATCCTCTCCCCGGGCATTATAACGTATCCAAGCCTCCAGCCCGTCATGGCAAACAGCTTCGAGAAGCCGTTCAGCACCCATGCGTCGCCAGTGAACTCCAGAGCGCTGTGTTCTCTCTCGCCGTAGACAAGGCCGTGATATATCTCATCGCTGATGACGGGCAGGCCGAGCCCGCATATCTCCTCCATATCGCCGGCAGGGATGAGAGTGCCCATCGGATTGGCGGGAGAGTTGATCAGGACTGCCCTTGTGCCCGGTCCGATCGCCGCCCTGACGTCGCCGGGCCGGAGCTGGTATCCGTCCTCTTCCCTCGCAGCGATGAAACGGGGAGTGCCGCCGAGATACCTTATGAAATTCGGGTAGCAGGGATAGCACGGGTTGCCGAGTATGATCTCGTCGCCGGGCCCGTCTACCATGCATGAGAGGACGAGAAGCAGGCCGGGGGAGACGCCCATCGTGACGAGGACCTGTGAGGAAGTGACTCCGCAGTCGTAACGGCCGTTGTACCAGCGGGCCACCGCATTGCGGAGCTCGGGGATCCCCCTGCTGTCTGTGTAGTGGGTGTCCCCGCTGTCGAGCGACTTCTTCGCCGCTTCGATGATGCCGGCAGGCGTGTCGAAATCGGGCTCGCCGATCTCCATGTGTATGATCGACCTGCCCTCACGCTCGAGCTCGAGAGCGCGCTCGAGCACTTCCATGACGATGAAGGGTTTGATCTCTCCGCACGCTCCGCGGCTCATCGGCGCGGTCCTTTCACTTGCAGACTACACTGGAGAATACAGCCTTCATGGTGTTAAAGTCAAACATATCGCGGATATGGAAGGAGCCTGGTATGGCAGTATGTTCCGTTAGCATCGTACCTGTGGGGACGGGCTCGACGAGTGTCAGTGCCTATGTCGCGAGGTGCCATGAGATCCTCGCCGAAGTTGAGGGGATCAAGTACAGGCTGACCCCGATGGCTACGGTGATAGAGGGCGATCTGGAGATCGTGCTCTCCACTATTTTGAGGCTTCACAGCGTGCCGTTCGAAAAGGGCGCGATGAGGGTGCTGACCACGATTATGATCGACGACCGCCGGGACAGGGAGCTGACGATGGACGGCAAGATCTCATCGGTCGAAGAAAAGCTCGGCGGATAGCGTGCGCGGTCAGCGGCGGATCATCATCGCAAGGGTCCAGTTGCGGCCCGTTCTGTCACCGTCGCGCCTGTACGAGAAGAGATCGCTTTCGCACGCCGTGCACAGCCCTGAGTCGAAGAAATTCGCCGGCTTGAGGCCGGCCCGTTCCGTCTCGGTCCGTATGAAACGGGGCAGGTCGAGGTGCCAACCCTTCACTCGGCGCATCCTCGCGTACGCGGGGAATGCCATCGCCGCATCACGGCCGACTTCGTAGCATCTCGGGCATATCCCCGGGCCGCAAACCGCCACGGTGTTGTCCGGATCGATGCGGTACCTTTCGTACAGAAGGTCGAACGTCTTCCCTATGATGCCGGCCGCCGCTCCGGAGCGTCCCACGTGGATCGCGGCGAGCACCATCTCGGACGGCGAATGTATCATCAGGGGAAAGCAGTCGGCGGAGTTTATCGCCAGGGCGAGCCCCCTCGATACGGTCATGAAACCGTCGGTACCCTCGAGCGTTCCGCCCCGCTTCACGAATGCTATCTCTGTGCCGTGCACCTGCCCACCCCTTGCGACGCGGTTCGCCCCGATCCCGAGGGTCTTTTTCAGCCTGCGCCTGTTTTCGAGGACATCAGTGCGGCTGTCGCCGACATGGCTCCCGAGGTTCAGGGAATCGAAGGGAGGCCTGCTGACGCCTCCGCCCCTCGTGGTAAACCATACACTGAGCGCGGGAGCGAGCGCATCGAGGGCGGGGAAGGTGCCGATACGGAGACCGTTCTCTTCGATCCATGCGATCATAAGTTATAAGTTCTGTTGACATGCCACCGCCGGTCAAGGAAAACTTGAGCGCGCCGGCCTGATTCCGGCATGTGCGGATAAAGAAAGGATACCCGTGAACTATTTCGAGGGATACAGATGTGGTAACTGCGAGAGGGAGGTGCCGGCCGGGTCGGCCGCCGGCGAGTGCCCCTCATGCTCCGGGCCGCTCCTGGCGGTATACGACCTGGGGATTCTCGGGAGGAAGGTGACCCGTGGGGAGTTCTACGGCCCGGGCCGGGGGATCTGGCGCTTCAGGGAGCTTCTTCCCGAATTTTCACGCGAGATCACACTCGGCGAAGGGAACACACCGATGCTCGAGGCGCCCGTACTGGCCGCCGTGGCGGGATGCGGCCGGCTGCACATAAAGAACGAGGCGCTCAATCCAACGGGATCGTTCAAGGCGCGTGGGATGGCCGCCGCCGTCTCCCGTCTGGTCGATCTGGGCGCACGAGCCGCGGTCATATCGACCGCAGGCAATGCCGGCCTTGCACTGGCCGCCTATGGAGCGGCTGCGGGTCTGGCGTCGAGGATATACATCCCGTCCGTCACGCCGGACGGGGTGGTAGAGGAGTGCACCGCGTATGGAGCGGACGTGAGGACAATAGACGGGATCCTTCCCGACGCCACCCACGCCATGACCGGCGACGGTCTCGGCGAGGGCGAGTACGCGATCAGCACATTCAGGGAACCCTGCAGGGTCGAGGGCAAGAAGACGATGGCCTTTGAGATAGAGGACGATCTCGAGGGAAAGAGTCCCCGCTGGATAATCTTTCCGACGGGAGGCGGTACGGGGGTAGTATCTTTCTGGAAGGCGTATATCGAGCTGGAGGAGCTCGGCTGGCTCGAGCGTGAAAAACCCCGCATAGTCGCCGTGCAGTCCGAAGGGTGCGCTCCGTTCGTCAGGGCGTTCGGGTCGGGAGCGGATTCGGTGGAGAGATGGAAAGATCCGGTGACGATCGCCTCGGGGATCAGGGTGCCCTCGTCGAGGGCCGACAGGCAGGTGCTCAGGGCGTTGCGCGAGACTGGAGGGACGGCGATCGCCGTCTCCGACGAAGCGATCCTCGATTCCGCATACGTGATGGCCCGGGCGGCCGGGATATTTCCCTCACCCGAAGGTGCTGCCGCACTTGCGGGACTGAGGAAGCTGACGGCCTCGGGAACGATCGGGCCCGGGGACTCGGTTGTGATAGTCAACACGGCGGACTGGACGAGGTACAGGTTCATGCTCGACGGGGTTGCACGCTGATCCGGCGCCTCTCGCCCTTACACATGGAAAAAGCCCCGGATCGTCCGATCCGGGGCTTTTTTTTATCTATTACGCGCGGGGGTCATCGTTTGCGTCCGCTGCTGCTCTTGCCGCCCGAGGAAGTCTTGCCGCTGGAACGTCCGCCGGAGGATCTCGTCGAGCCGCTTCTCGTGGTGCTTCTTGTCGTGCTTCTACCACTGCTCGACCTCGATGGGCTGGACGACCCGGTCTCTCTCCTTACTCCGCTGTCACGGGAAGAGCTGTTTCTCGTGCTGCTCCTGCTCGACTTTCCGCTGTTGCTCTTTCCCGAATCGTTCTTCGAGCGTGCCGATGTTCCGGAGCGCGTCGAGCTCTTCCTGCTCGCCGGGGAAGACTTGCTGCGGTTCCTTCCGGTGTCGCCGGCCTTCGTTTCCCTGTTGGAATTGCGGGAGCGTACGCGTCTCTCGATCTCCGACCCTGTGCTCTTCCTTCCGGTGTTGCTCCGGGTAGTCGATCTCGTCGACCTGCGGTAGAAGTCCCTGTTGCCCCTGTCGGATTTCAGGGTCCCCTCGCCGTAGGTGCTGCGCTTCTTTGTCCTGGTCGAGCTCTTTCTTTCAGTCTGGTTGGTGATCCTCGCGCTTCGTGTCGCGCCGTAGTTGCCGTAGACGCCGCGCTCGTAACGCCCCGACCTGCCATTATTGTACCGGGTAGACTCGAACGACCTGAATCCGGTCGAGGCCTTCTCCCTCGTGACCTGCCTCGCCAGGCGGGAGCGCTGGTAGCTTCTCGCCGTCGCGGTCCTCGTCCTTTCCTTTACGAGCCTGCTCGAGGCGAGCGTTGCCTCGCGGCTGCTCTTTACCCTCGTCGAGGTGTAGTCGAGCGAACCGCGTTTCGTGAAATCCCGGCCGCGCGAAGCGTCACGGCTCGTCTTTACCCTCGTAGAGGTGTAGTCGAGCGAACCACGTTTCGTGAATCCCCGCCCCGCATAGAGCGATCTCTTGTTCGCAGGGGCGTAGTACGGTGACGGGTAATATCCGCCCGCGTAATATCCGTCCCAGTACCCGTGGTGATATCCGCTCCAGTAGGAGTTGTATGAATAGGGATACCACGAGTAGAACGGCCTGTGATGGTAGTAGTATCCGCCCCATCCCCAGCCGATCCCGAATGAGATATCCCAGTACCAGCTGGGGCCACAGCCTGCGTACCAGGAATTGTATCCCGGCCAGTAGTAGTAATAGGGAGAGTAGCCATAGTTGTTGTAGACGGACAGGTAGACCTTCTGCTCGTCGTAATCGTAGTCGTCGTATCCGAGCGAGAGGTTATCCGCATAATATGTGTACGATTCGTAATCGTCCTCCGGAACGGCTTCACCTGGCTGGATCACGGCGAACAGCTGTGGGTATGGATAGCTGGCGTCTTCGTTGGCGGCTATTATCTCGATGTCCACCTCCGGGCACTCCATCTCGTAGGGATCGGGAATCTTGGAGGGGGAATGGCACTTGTAGCAGAGATAGCCGGGGTACTCGACCTTGCGGTTGACATAGAAATAGGTGTAATCGGTGGCCAGCGTCATCCGCTCGGCGTCGTCGATCAGCTCCTCGTCGATCATGTTGAAGGCCAGGAAGGGATCCATGTCGATCCTGAGCCTTCTCTCCTCGGGCATCGTGCTGTTCTGAGCGAGGTAGTAGAGCTCGTCGCGGTCGATCCGCGAAGGATCGCCGACTGCTATGGCGTGGATGTACTCTATGCCGGTGTCCCCGCCGACCTCCCACGTGATGTCCCTGCCCTGCTCGGGAAGGAAATGCACCTTCCTGCCGCGGATCATCTCCGGCTTTCCGTCGGCGGGATAGAGCAGATGCACGTATCCTTCGCTGTCGATGTTGTAGATTATGACGTATGCGTCCGAACTGGTCTGAAAAGTCAGGTTGATGTCCCGGCCCGGCAGCAGTACCGCGCCTCTTCCGCCGATGAGGCGGAGCGAGACATCGATATCGCTCGCGACGGCAGGCTTCAGGGCTGGTGAGGTGTTGATCTCCACCGGCGCAGCTGAAGCGGCTGCGGGCGATATGACGATTACAGCGAGAAGGAAGATCAGTAGCGAACGTTTCATGACCAGGACTCCCTTCCAGGGGATAAGACTGGCGCTTCTTCCGGCTGGGCTGGCACCCCGCCCGTGCGCCTGTCCACTACTATTACAGTATAGTAGTTTTCTCACTTCTTTACAAGGCAAAGACCGTTCCAGAATTCACTTCTCGGCCTTTCCGGCAGCGCGGCGGTCCGTCTCGAGGAACAATAGCGGACAATGGGGATTCGCGCTCCGGACGATCTTCTATTATCTTATACGAACGAACGCAAGGGGCCGTTCCGGCCTTTTGAAACAAACTTGACCGGTCGGGGGTATAATGATAAATTGCCCGTTGAAGCTGTAAAAGGAGGATGAATATGGGGTTTGCGGGGTTACCGGTCTTTCTGCAGGTGGCGGAAAGCTTTACGGAACTCATAGCCGGGTCCGGTGCGCTGGCCAAGACGATCCTGGTACTGCTGCTCGTCCTGTCCGTCGTTTCCTGGACAATAATGGTTGAAAAAATAAGATATTTCAGGCGCTCGGCGAAGCAGAGCGCGGACTTCATTGCGGTATTCGAAAAGGAGCTTTCCCTGTCCTCTCTGGCGGACAGGGCGGCCGGATATCCGGACAGTCCCGAGGCCGCGATGGTTGTTATGGTCAAGGGGGAGATAGACAGCGGGGAGCTCCGTGACATGGAGCATCTCGACGGTTTCCTCGACTCGGCGATGGACGCGATCGTCGCCGAGTGGGAGTCTTACCTGATCTTTCTTTCGACCACGGCGACCGTATCGCCCTTTCTCGGCCTGCTCGGAACGGTGTGGGGGATCATGAGCTCGTTCCTCAGCATGGGAGCGCGCGGCTCTGCGAGTCTCTACGTCGTGGCGCCGGGCATCGCGGATGCGCTGATCACGACGGTCTTCGGCCTCGGCGCGGCTATCCCCGCGGTGATCGGCTATAATTATATCGTCCGTGTCATCAGGCGCCGGGAGGAGAAGGTCGGACTGTTTGCGGTGAGGTTCAGGACGAGGCTTCTCGAGAAGAGATACTCATGAAGAAGAGAAACAGAGAGCGATACTCCTCGCTGGCCGAGATAAACATCACCAATCTCGTCGATGTCATCATGGTGCTCCTGATCGCGTTCATGCTGACCGCGCCCTTCCTCCAGGCGGGCGTCAAGCTTCGGCTGCCCAAGGCGGAAGCGAAGGTCATAGAGGAGCAGGAGGGGATAACGGTCTCGATCAACGAGGACGGAGAGGTATTCATAGACAAGCGGAAGATCGAATGGAGGGAGTTCTCCGCCGAGCTGCGCAAGGCCCTGGACGAGAACCCTCCGAGGGTATTCCTGCGTGCCGACAAGGACACGAGGTACGGCTCGGTCATGAGGGTGATTGCCCGGATCAAGATGATGGGCATCGAAGACCTCGGGCTGATTGCCGAGCAGGAAGACAGATGATCGGATCCGCATCGGGGGCGGGAGGGATGAGGCTTTCCCTGCTGGTATCGATTCTTGTTCACGTCGTCATCCTTTGGGCGCTGCTTACCCTGTTCAACGTGGTACCCCAGATGCGGGTGTCGAAGACCATCTACAACGTGAAGATATTCAGGCCCTTCGTTGCCCCGAAGGTCGAGGCGCCGAAGGAGGCGCCAAAGGCGAAGGTCGAGGTCAAGAAGCCCGAAGTCACCAGGCCGAAACCGAAGGAAAAGAAGAAAGAGCCCGAAAAAAAGCCGGAGGAGAAACCCGCCGAGACGAAGCCGGAGGAGAAGCCGATGGACGTCTCGGTGCAGGAGGGCGGCCAGACCGAGGTCGCGGTCGACGCCCAGCGGTTCCCCTATTCGTATTATCTCTCCGCCATCGAGCGGAAGGTGTCGGAGAACTGGTTATCGTCGCAGGGGGGAAGGGACGGCGGCATATCGTGCATCGTCTACTTCAGGCTGTCGCGCAGCGGCCGGGTCAGCGACCTGCGGGTCGAGACACCTTCGGGGAATGCCTATTTCGACCGCTCGGCGCTGAGGGCGATCAGGAGCGCCGACCCGTTTCCGCCGCTTCCCAGGGCGTTCGGCGAATCGTGGCTCGGGATACATTTCACCTTTATGCAGAAAAAGTAAGCCGGCATGAGAAAGGAAATACCCTCTGATGAAGCGATACTGGACCCTCGCGGCGCTGTTTCTCGCGGCAATGACTCCGCTCGGGGCGGCGGCCCAGATGGATGTGCATCTCAGTACGGACAAGCCGGGAGGAGGACAGATACATATCGTCGTGAAGGATCTCGAGATCGACAGGGACGACCTTCGCGCCGCCTCGAAGTACCTGATGTCGGTTCTGAGACAGGACCTGAAGTTCACATCCGTTTTCATTCCCCTCGAGTTCGCAGCGGGGACCGACACCCTTCCCGACGGGGGGACCGCTTCGGCCATAGTCGAGGGAAGGCTCTCCTGGGACGGGGAGAAATATTCCCTGGACGTCAGCCTGATCGACTTTGTCAGCCGCGAGATGATATTCGGAAAGAGATACAGGTTCAGACATTCCGCGCTGAGGACCGTTTCCCACGAGCTGTGTGACGAGATCCTGTTCTTCCTCATCGGTGAGATCGGCGTAGCGAGGACGCGCCTTCTGTTCACAAGGCGCGAAGGCGGCGTGAAGAACCTCCATGTTGTGGATTACGACGGGTACGGCGAGAAGAAGCTCACCACCGGCGAGCTTGTGGTGTCGCCGCTCTGGGTCGACGACCACAGGTTCGTCTTTACCTCGTACCGCAGGGAAAACCCCGATCTGTACATAATCGACCTCACCAGAGGTTCGAGAAAGATGATCTCGCACAGGAAGGGCCTCAACATCGCATGCGGCTACAACCCCGGGAGCGATGAGCTCGTCGTGACGCTCAGCATAAAAGGGAACAGCGAGATCTACCTGATGGACCTCGATGGCAAGCTCGGAAGGCGCCTGACAAAGAACCGGGCGATAGACGTATCACCGGTCTGGGCCCCGAACGGAAGGGAGATCGCCTTCGTGTCCGACCGGACGAGGACGCCGCAGGTCTACATCATGGACAGGTACGGCGGAAACGTCAGGCGGCTCACCACCGAAGGGTCGTACAACACATCGCCCGACTGGTCGCCTAGAGGAGACCTGATCGTCTACTCGTCGCGTGACGGCGGTCTGTACAGGATGAAACTGATCTCTCCCGACGGCCTCTGGCTGGAGACCGTATTCGACGATTTCTTCAGTTACGAGGACGCATGCTGGGCCCCGGACGGCCGGCACATAGCGGCGGTGGTCAGGTACTCCGGAGAGCCGTGGATAGTGATAATCGATATCGATTCGGGGACGAGAAGAAGGCTCGCCAGGGGAGAAACGCCTTCCTGGTCGCTGCTCAGGTCGAGATGAATACCTGTGAATGAAAAATTAATCAAAATAATCGTTTTCAATTTCCGGGGCTGTGGGTATTATTGCCGCGATATAGAGAGTCGAACCGGGTTTGATTGACGCTGATCCTGCAAACAGGGAGGTTTGTCGATATGAAGCGTTTCAGCATCCTGTTTCTCGTCCTGACACTTGCCGTGCTGATGATACTGCCGGCATGCTCCAAGAAAGAGGCCCCTCCGGTCGAAGAGGACATTACGCCTGCCGAGGAAGTGCCGCCTCCGCCTCCGCCTCCGGTCGTGGAAGAACCCGAGGTCATCGAGGAGGAGGAGTTCGAGCCCCTCGTTCTCGAGGACGTATTCTTCGATTTCGACAAGTACAGCATCAAGAGCGAGTTCAAGGGCGTGCTCGAGGCCAACGCCAAGCTCCTGCTGTTGCGTTCCGATGCGATCCTCGTGATCGAGGGCCACTGCGATGAGCGCGGCACCGCCGAATACAACCTCGCCCTCGGCGAGAAGAGGGCCAAGGCCGCAATGGATTTCTACATGGCATACGGTGTCGACGCCAACAGGCTTTCGATAATCAGCTACGGAGAGGAAAGGCCGTTCGAGTACGGGCACGAGGAGAATGCGTGGACGATGAACCGTCGCGCGCACATGGTGATAAAAGAATAGACGGCAAGCGATGCACAGACCGGTCATCCGCATACTGATCGCGGTATCGGTGTCGGCCGCCGCCCGCGTCCTGGGGGGATGTTGGGGCAAGAGCTTCTGGAACGCCCAGGAATCGGCGCTGGCTACCGAGGCCAAGGTGGATTCCCTCCTGGGGGAGAATGCCATCCTCCAGCGAAGGATATATCATCTCGAGACGATACTCGAGGGGCAGCAGGAGCAGCTTCGCAGGAGCGGGGCTCGAACGAGCAT
>JAUWMD010000284.1 GCA_030613345.1 Candidatus Krumholzibacteriota bacterium | reverse complement strand
TCCCTGAACTCCTGGTAAGTCTGCATGCCGAACGGATCCTTCATCATATCCTCTTCCCTTGTCAACACGAGCGGTGGCATGTCCTCGCGCCTGATCGTGTCGGACAGCGTCAGGATGCAGAGCCTCTCGATCAGGTTTCTCAGCTCCCTGACGTTTCCCGGCCAGGAGTACTCGACCATCATCTCGAGAGCCTTCCTGTCGACCTTCTTCGGTGCGGTCCCGAGCTCGGCCGCGACCTGCTCGAGGAAGTGGGAGACAAGCATCGGGATATCCGACCTGCGGTCGCGCAGTGGCGGTATCTCGACCGGGACGACATTTAGCCTGTAGAAGAGGTCCTCCCTGAAGTTGCCCTTTCCTGCTTCATCGAGCAGGATCTTGTTCGAGGCCGCGATGACCCGCACGTCTACCTTCTTGGTCTCGGTCCCTCCCACCCTCTCGAACACGGATTCCTGCAGGACCCGCAGGACCTTCGCCTGAGCGGACAGGCTCATATCTCCAACCTCGTCGAGGAAGAGCGACCCGCCGTCGGCGAGCTCGAACTTACCGATTCTCTTTGAGACAGCGCCGGTGAACGATCCCTTCTCGTGGCCGAACAGCTCGCTCTCGATCAGCTCCTCCGGAATGGCAGCGCAGTTCACCTCGATGAACGGCTCGGAGCTCCTCGTACTGAGCTCGTGCAGCTTTCTCGCGACGAGTTCCTTGCCCGTCCCGTTCTCTCCCATGATCAGGACCCTCGCGCTGGTGGGCGCCACGCGCCCGATCGTCTCGAGGATATCCTTTATCGAAGAATGTTCTCCGATGATCTCTGTACCGCCCGATATCCTCCCGCGGAGCTCGACGTTCTGCTGCCTCAGCTCTCCCTGCTTCAGTCCGTTCCTCACAGTCAGCAGGAGCCTGTCGAGATCTATCGGTTTTTCTATGAAGTCGAAGGCGCCGAGCTTGGTCGCCTCAACGGCGGTGGAGATGTTGCCGTGTCCGGATATTATTATGACCGGTAACTCTTCCCTTGTCTCTTTGAGCTTCTGCAGGACCTCGAGTCCGTCCATGCCTGGCATCTTGATGTCGAGCAGGACGATGTCGATACGTCCGTCGGCAATCATATCGAGGGCAGAAGGACCGTCGGGCGCCGAAAATGTCTTGTACTTCTCGTAGGAGAGGAGTTTCTCGAGCGAACTCCTTATGCTCGCCTCATCATCTACTATAAGAACCCTCTTGCTCATCGGCAAGGTACCCCCGTTCTATTATTCCGTCACCCAGCACAACGCCCCATCTGAGGTCCCGTGCAGTTATCTTGAACTTTTCCGCCCGCAGGGCATGGGCTGTTCCCTGTATAATCGCCAGACCGGGCAGAAGCAACCGGTTCCTCTCAGGCGAAAGTAGAAGCATCCTCTCCCTGCCCGAGCGGAAAAGGGCGTTCAGTCTTCTACCGACCAGGTCCAGCTCGCCGGCCGACATTTCCACAGGCCTCAGACTGTCGTAATATTCCACGCGCATCTGTTTCCACACGCTGGCAAGGCTGACGGCCGTCCCGCCTGTAAACATGATTGTAGGACTTTCTTCCGTGCCGGGCAAGGGTGAATCCCCCGATGGGGTCCCGGCGTCTTCCAGCATACGAGCTATCCGGGAAGATACGTGCCGGGTGTTTACGCCCGTAGCAGCCTGCACCGTATGTGTCCCGACCGGTATCGACAGGAAGGAAACAGCCGCCGGTGCTGCACCCCACGACAGTTCTGTGCTTGTCCCGCCCGTATCGGCGAGGATAGCTGGTTCGCCCGTGCGCAGGTCCAGGGTCGCTCCGGCAAATCCCAGGAAGGCTTCCCCTCTCTCTGACAGTACCTTGACATCCACGCCGCTCCGCTTTTCAAGAATCGACTTGACCTCGTCGCGGTTGACAGCCCGGCGCAGCGCGTTGGTGGAGACTACTGTCAGGCGCACATCGCTCCGGCCCACCATGTCCTCTGAGAGTCTTTTAAGGACATCCGCGGCCTGGCCGGCGGTCGTTTGCGAGATCGATCCGGTGGCTGTGATCTCCTCCCCCCACCCGACATAGATCCTCTCCTGAAGAAAACTCCTGACACTTGCCCCATCCCGGCCGGACCCAACGTCAACAGAGAGCATTCTGAAATAGCTGCTACCGAGGTCGATGCAGCACCTCGTCTCTTTTTTCCCTTTCGGCTTAGCGGTCATATTCACTATCATCACATCTGAAATGAACCATGAATAAAAGAATGAACATAAAGAACCTGTCACCCTCGCAGATCGCGGCCGCATTAGCGGAGATGGGCGAGCAGAGACACAGGACTCGGCAGATCATGCAGTGGATCTGGCAGAAAGGAGCGGCCTCGTTCGACGAGATGACCAGCCTCTCCCTTGACCTGCGCGCCAGACTCGGCGAGCGCTTCCGCATACCGGAAATGCATGTGGTGGGAAGTGTATCTTCCGTTTCGGACGGAAGCCAGAAGTTTCTACTTGAGTGCGAGGACGGAGCCGTGGTGGAGGTGGTCCTGATGGAGGCGCGAGGGATCTACACTATATGCGTCTCGAGCCAGATCGGGTGCCCACTCGCCTGCTCATTCTGCAGAACGGGCGTCGGCGGACTCGAGAGAGACCTCGCAACGGGAGAGATACTCGACCAGATCCTCTATTTCAGGCTAAATCATATACCACCTCGCCGCAGGTTCAATATAGTCTTCATGGGAATGGGCGACCCGCTTCTCAACACGGCAAACGTCTTCCCCGCCCTGGAGATCCTCAATCATCAGGACGGATTCGCCCTGCGCGAGAAGAGGATCACCGTAAGCACGATCGGATTCCCCGATCGTATAAGGGAGCTCGAATCGAGCGGGCTGCGTGCAGGGCTTGCTGTCTCCCTCAATGCCGTCGATGACGGCACGAGAAATCGGCTGATGCCGGCAGCCGCGGGCATAGACGAAACACTGACAGCCGCCGAAAACTACGCGATCAGCAGAAAAATGAGGACTA
>JAUWMD010000167.1 GCA_030613345.1 Candidatus Krumholzibacteriota bacterium | reverse complement strand
CGACGCGTCGTAGATAAACAGCATGAGGGTCCCCTCCTCCCACTTCGACTTATCACTTCCACCCTCGGGAAGAGCGGCATGATAGTCGGGGTGGTAGACGCCGTCGAAGTTCTCTTCGATATATTTCTTGTCGATCTTCTGAGTGCTTACGAAACCGTTTACCACGAGGTCGGGATTCTCGCTGGTTTTCTCGTATCCCCTTGCGAACATCTCCTTTTGTACTGCCGTTCCGACCACATCCCGGAATTCGGGATCGTCGAGACGGCTCGAGCCGGTCGCGTTGCCGGCCGAGGGGATCCAGGTCCAGGTCTTGTACTCGCTGAAGTCGGTGCCCTCCTCGTAATGGGCGTCAACTGCTATCGGTGTCTCGTGGATCTTCTCTGTCGTCGCCATCTTCGTCGCGGTGCAGCCGCCGAGAAGAACGGCCGTCAATACAAACAGGGAAATGAGCCTGCCCATCCTCATCCAGATACCTCCGGAGTTTCGTACATGACTGTAAAGCCGGCAGATAGCACACCACAGGGCATACGGCACACCGACAACGGTTACCCGCTTAATTTAAATGATTATCGATTCCGCGTCAACGACGCGATTTCAGCCCTCGTACTTGAAGGAAACCTTGACCTTCGCCCTGTATGCCTTGACCTTCCCGTCCTCGATCTGCATATCGAGCTGTGTGATCTCGGCGATACGCAGGTCGCGCAGCGATTTCGCTGTCCTGTCTATCGCGTTCGCAGCCGCCTTTTCCCACGAATCAGGGCTCGTTCCGACCAATTCGATGATCTTGTAGACGCTATTCGGCATTGCTGTCTCCTTTCGATTTCAGTGATTTGATGTCGGAGTCATCATACTCCCTGCCGTCCGCCGTGGTCAACCGATAATCGGGAGTCAGATACGGGTGACAATGATGTCCATATCCCTGGAGATGTTAAGTATCATATCCCAGTTAAGACTGAGGTCGTGAGAATGGGCGAGGTTGTTACGCAGGGACTCGAATTCCTTTACCGCTTTCTGCGCGGTCCTCTTCGACTCGAACCTGAGCATGGCGAAGAGCTCCGGATCTTTCATCACGATGTTGGCCTTGTCGGAGAGCTGGAGGCAGTCGATCAGGCGTATCCCCTCACCCCGCCGGGCTCTTTCGCGCATGAACCTTTCCGCCCGGTGCAGCCTGTTATTCGACAACAGATCCCTCCAGCCGTTGTCGGGGTAAGCATCGGTGATGATCCTCGACAGAAACATCTCGATGATCGTGACCATACCGAAGAGCCACATCCTCACCGGCGCCTTCTGGATGTCCATCCTTCCGACAATAGCCCTGACTTCGCCATCGACGCGGACGAAACAGTAAGGTGAATCTGCCAGAGCCTCGAATGCCGCCGGGAGGGATGCCGTCTCTTCGAGGACAGGCATGTCGCCGAACGGTCTCGCGGCGGATCCGCACTCCCCGCCGGAAATATCCTCCAGCCTCAGGTAACCCGAGATCCTGCCCTCCTCGACGACCCCGAGGAGGGGCAGCCTCGTCTTCTCGACGATCGAGAGGGCGTCGGCAGCCGGACTGCAGGAATCGACTACAGGCAGCGGCTCTACGATATCCATTACGGAGAAGCCCTCCGTGAAGAGCTTCTTCATCCTCTTCTGCATTGACAGGCTGTTTTCCATCATCAATGTTTCCTGCGCGGGCTCGCGAAGTCCATCCAGATCCCCAGCGTCAGCACATTGTCTCTCCCGTGCCCGCTGGCGTATATACCGTCATCGAGGAGGAACTCCGAATAGATGTATGTCGTCGGCCGGATATACCATGCCGCGCCGACGATATAGTGTCTCAGCCCGAATTCCTCCGGCAGTGTGGGATGCGGGTCCCTCGTGACCCGCAGGTTGAATCCGCCATGAAGCTGAAGCGATTCGGTTCCGTAATCCTGCACAAAGCGCTCGTATCCGTGGCAGCTGTATATGACAGTGTGCTCCTCGTTGTGCGCTGCCTCGTTGCCATCCTGCCATGTATATATCCCGGCGATATAGAACGAGTCCTTCTCGTATTTCACTCCGGTGACAAGCGCCCTCGCGTGATCAAGCGCCCCGGGAATATTTACTCTGACCGAATCGTCGACCCAGGCGTCATTCCAGGCGGCGCCGATCGAAAGACCCTCGGTGACACTGACATGGCTGGCAATGCCGTAGGAATCGACGACCCGTTTGCCGGTCCCCCTCATCTGCATCTGCGCCCCGATGAACACCCCTCTTATGTCATGTCTGTACATCAGGACCTTCTCGGCCCTTCCTGTTCCGGTGTAACCGCCGTCTGTCCCTCCGGGGTACTGGCCGCTCGCCCAGCCGGAGGGTACATCGAACATATCCGTCCAGCCGGCTACTTCGGAATAAACACTCCATCTCTTTCCTATCGAGAGTTCGCCGGCGCTCTCGTTCTTGACCCCGAGATATCCCAGCCTCGTCCATATCGTCTGGTCGGGATCGCCTTCCTTCAGTGTGGACCATCCGGTATCATCGTAGTCGTCGAAAGTGAAAGCTGTTTCGTTCTTGACCAGATTGATACCCCATTCGCCCCTGGCCAGCAGGCTCCAGCCCCTCCTCGTGTCGCTTACCATCATCAGTCCGAGCCTCGAGTTGTTGTTCTCGATCACCGCGCTGCGGCTGGAGAACGCCATGTGCGCCCTGAAACTCCCGTATGGATTGAAAAAATTGAGATCCGACTCTTCGATCTGGGCAGCGGCCGGCGATAACGCGGAGATCGCCGCGAGCAGAAACACAAGACCTGATATCGTTAAAATATATTTCATCCAGAGACCTTTTCCCGTCAGCCGCCGTTCGCCTCTTTCTTCTCTGCGGTTGGGAAAGCGAATCCCAGTATCATCTTGAACTTGGTGTAATCGGCCGTGCCGTTCAATCCATCCGGACCAATGACACTGCCTGCGCCATCGTCTTCGAGAAAGTCCAGCGTCAGGTTGAGGTCGTTACTGCCCCAGCTGAAGCCCAGTCCGATCGTCCAGTCGATCTCGAAGGCCTTGAACGCGCTTCCCAGGGTCGCATGGTAGAGGTCCCAGCTGGTGAAAGTGGTATTGACATCAGACCGCCAGCCCGACCGGTCAGTCGTGAATCCCCCGTACAGCGAGAACCCCTCGCTGAACCGGTGATCGAGCCCGATCCCGAAGTTGAAGACTTCATTCATCCCTCCGGTGACATCCACAGTGAGAGTATCTCCAGTCGTCTGTGAGCGGAAATCCTCCGTCTGGAGAATATCGTACGTGTCGGTCCTGTCGAAATATTCGGCGCTGAAATGAAATGTCGTCGTCCTGTAACCGTAGGAGGCCCCGACCGCGATCGAGACCGGCGACCTGTAGGTCGAAGGAAGGCCTTCCTGATAATTGCTTGTAAGATATGAATCGGGGATATCGTCTCCGTTCAGGTCGAGGTTGACCACAGAGTCATCATAGAATGCGTCCCCCTCCCCGAAGAAATTGATGCTCGGCAGCGTGAGGGCAACACCGAAAGCGAGCGGCCTGAAATCGAAAGACGCCCCTGCCTTCAGCAGGGTCCTGACGTTCCAGTACGAGTAATCCCTGATAAAGGTCACCGAAGCTCCGGGGCCGCCTACCTGCTTTCCCTGGAGGATCGTCTGTATCCTCGTATTCTGGCTGCGATATGCCCCGTAAAGTGTTGCCCCGAGGGCCATCCTGTCACTTACTATTTTGGCCCAGCTGATCCCGACCCATGTGTCCTGCATCTGCTCATCGAACTTGAACTCGCTCGTGATACTCTCGTCGCCGCTCCCCCACCCCGGATCCCACCACGAGGTGATATGATTGTTCGAGAGATTCAGCTCGAACTGCTGGCGGGTGAGGTAGGACAGGGATATCTGGTTGCCGCCGAAAACGTCGAAGGGAAACCTCATTGCGAACATACCGGGAGCCTTTACCACCTTCGTATCCGAGAGGTCGACGCTCAGATTGTCCTCGACTTGGATGTTGAGATTCGAGAGCTCGAACGCGTCGGTCGTGAACAGCAGGCTCTGGTCGATCGAGTAGGCGACTGCCCCGGGATTGTAGAAGGTCGAGCTGAGATCCTTGATACTGCCGACGACCAGGCCGCCGAGCAGTTCCGCCCTCGTTCCGTACTGCAGTGTCCAGTAGTGCGCGTCCTGGGCGGACGCCAGGCCGGGCATCAGAAGCAGCGCTGTAATAAACAGCAGAATGTATGCAAGTCTCGAGTCGTGAAATCTCATCTCTTATCTCCGATTGCCTTGCCGATATCGAATCTTGTATCATACCGGCTCAGGAAGTTCTATTGAAATCATACTGCGGGATATCAGTGTCCCTCGCCGCTTATCATGCCTCCGGCATGAGTGAGCAGAGGTACGAGCAGTCTCGCGCAGAAAGAAGCTCCGCGCACAGAGCCAGGGATGTTCACGACGAGCGTCCTGTCTTTCATCCCTGAATATCCCCTCGACAGGGCGGCATTGGGGGTCTCCTTCCGAGACTCGGCTCTCAGCATCTCGGCTATTCCGGGGACATGGCGGTCGCAGAAACGTTCAGTCACTTCGGGGGTGACGTCCCTCGGCCCCAGGCCTGTGCCTCCGGTCGTAATGATCGCGTCTCCGCCGAGGCCCGACTCGAGCGCCCTGAAGATCTCGTCTTCTTCGTCGGGGACTACGACGATCCCGACATCGACTCCCGAGATCGCCTCATCTAATATTTCTTTCACAGCCGGCCCGGAGAGATCCTCGTACTCACCTCGAAAGGCCCTGTCAGATATCGTAATGACCAGTATCTTCATCTGTGATCTCACCGCCTTCGATGACCCTTGCGAAGACGCCCCTTCGCGGCATCACGCAATCGCCGGTCTTCTCGCGGATGGCGCACCCGCTGTGACATTCCTTCCCTATCTGCGAGATCTCCAGCACCGCATCCCCGATGCGCAGCTTCGTCCCGAGGGGAAGAGAAGGAAGGTCTATGCCTCTCGTCGTGATGTTCTCGGCGAAGTCGCCGGGGGCAAGCGTGCTGAGCCGGTCACGCATCGTATCGATATCCTCGTCGGCGAGAAGCGAGACCTGCCTCTTTCCCGGCCCCGCGTGCGCGTCCCCCTCGATCCCCTGTCCGGCGATGAACCTGAGTTCAGGGACCGGCTTCTTGGCCGTGCCCTTCTCCTTCGATATGTTGAGCGAAAGTATCTCGAAGTTCTTCTTCATACCTCTTCCTTCGTCTTGGACTTCAGCGTAACGCTCTCAATGATCATCCCCTTGTCAACAGCCTTGCACATGTCGTAGAGAGTGAGGGCGGCGACCGATACGGCCGTCACACCTTCCATCTCGATACCCGTCCGCGCCCTGCACGTGACCGTTGACTCCAACTAGACCCCGTCTTCCTTGATTTCGAGATCAACGGCTATATCGTCGATCGGGAGTGGATGGCAGAGCGGGATCAGGCCGCTCGTCTTCTTCGCTCCCATGATACCGGCAATCCTCGCCGTGGCGAGGGCGTCACCCTTCTTCAGCAGTCCTTCGCGAAGTTTTTTCACCGTCTCCGCGGCCATCCTGACGAATCCGGCGGCGACAGCGGTACGTCTCGAAACTGGCTTGCCGGAAACATCGACCATCTTCACCTTTCCTGTACTGTCTATATGCGAGAACTCGTTCACCCTTCTAACCTCCGATCTGTCTCATCGACCTTTCGCTGCAGGATGTGCCCTCTTCCGGCTTGGCCTCGACCGCTTTCTTGATACTTCCCTCGATATCCTCGAAGTCGACCTTTAGCTCGACGTCCGAAAAGAGACAGGGCTGGAGGTATCCGTCGGCGGTCAGCCTAAGCCTGTTGCACCTGTCGCAGGGAAGCGGCCTGTCGAAGTCGTGCGGGGATTCGGTCTCGCCCGTCCGCTTTTCGAGGGAGAACCTGTTTATCGTCTGCAGCACGAGCCCCTCCCG
>JAUWMD010000304.1 GCA_030613345.1 Candidatus Krumholzibacteriota bacterium | reverse complement strand
CGAGCAGCGAGGCGGCGAGGTACTCGGTCGCGGCGAAGCCCTGGTTGAACTTCTTCGCCTTCTTGATCTTCTCGATCAGCTCGTCGGGGATCGGCTCGCCCGTCTTGTAGTGTTTAGCGTAGATCTTCAGCACCGCCGGGTCGGTCGCCCAGTTCTCCATGAGCTGCGACGGCAGCTCTACGAAGTCTGTCGCTACCGCCGTTCCCGTCAGGGTCGGATAGGAACCATTGGAAAGCAGGCCGTGAAGACCGTGGCCCAGCTCGTGAAAGAGCGTGTTGACCTCGTCGAAGGTGAGCAGTGAGGGCATGCCGCCGGTCGGCTTGGAGAAGTTGCCGACGTTGTAGACGAGGGGCGCGATCATCTCGCCGTCGATCGTCCTCGACTGCTTGCGGAACGTACCCATCCAGGCACCGCCCCTCTTGCTCTCCCTCGGGAAGTAGTCACAGAAGAATATCCCGATATGGCCGCCGTTCTCCTCCATGACCTCGAACACGCGGACGTCCTCGTGATACGTCGGCAGGCCGTCGATCTCGGTGAAGGTGATGCCCCAGAGCCTGTTGACTACCTCGAACGCACCGTCCATCACGTTTTCGAGTGAGAAGTAGGGTTTGAGGACCTCGTCGTCGAGATCGTACTTCTCTTTTTTAAGCTTCTCGGCGTAGTACCACCAGTCCCAGCTCTCGAGCTTGAAACCGCCGCCCTCGCGGTCGATCATCTCCTGGAAGAGTGCGCGCTCCTCCTTAGCCTTGCTCAGCGCCGGAGTCCAGATCTGCTTGAGGAGTTCGTATACGTTCTCGGGGATCTTCGCCATCGATTCCTCGAGGGCGAAGTGCGCGTATGTCTCGTAGTCGAGAAGATTCGACCTGTCGAGCCTCAACATGACTATCTTCTCCAGGATCTTCTTGTTGTCGAGATCGTCGCAGTTGTCGCCCATCATATACCAGGCCCTGTAGATCTTCTCGCGAAGGTCCCTCCTCTCGGAGTACTGGAGGAAGGGGATCCAGCTCGGCTTGTGGAGGGTGAAAAGCCATTTGCCCTCGTATTCCCTGGCCGCGGCGGCCTCTGCGGCGGCGCTGACCACGAAATCCGGCAGGCCGGCGAGGTCCTTCTCGTCCTCGAGGACCATCTCGAACCTGTTCGTCTCCTTCAGGATGTTCTCGCCGAACTGGAGTGTCAGGACTGAGAGATCCTTGTTGATCACGCGGAGTTTCTCCTTGTCCTCGACGCCGAGGTCTGCGCCGTTGCGCACGAACCTCTTGTAGTACTCGTCGAGGAGCTTGTCCTGCTCGGGCGTGAGCGCCAGCGACAGCCTCTTCGCGTGGACGGCCCTGATCCTCTTGAAGAGATTGTCGTTGAGGATGATATTGTCCCGGTGCTCGGAGAGCAGCGGGGCCGATTCCTTCGCTATAGCCTGCATCTGCTCGCTCGTGACCGCCGAGTTGAGGCTGAAGAAGACCTCGGTGACCCTGTCGAGCATCTTTCCGCTGTATTCCAGAGCGAGGACCGTGTTCTCGAACGTCGGTTCCGCGGCGCTGTCCGCGATCGCGTCGATCTCCACCTGGTGCCGCAGTATCCCCTCCCTCATGGCGGGCATGTAATGCTCTTCCCTTATCTCGGAAAAGGGCGGGATCTGGTAGGGCGTCTCCCATTCAACGAAGAACGGGTTCTGCTGCTGAGGCGAGCACGCGAGCAGCAGCAGGACGACCAGCAGTGGCGCGAAAAACTTTCTCTTCATTCCTTCATTCCTCCTTCAGTCCTTCTTCTCCCTGTTTCTGCACTTGATATCGCTGATTATCGAGACGATCGCCGCTCCTCCCGCGAATCCGCTGAAAAAGACCGCCAGGACGAAGGCCAGCCTGACCTCGCTTCCCGTGGAGAGCATCGCGGAGAGAAGCCCGGCGATAATCGATACGAGGATCCCTACTATCGAGATCCGTGTTCTTACTCTCATCATCACCCTCGCTGTGCATTTACTTTGAGACCGACTTCAGGGTCTTTTTAAGCACGTCCTGGAGCATCTGCTTATCAAGGCTCAAATCTACTACCAGCAGTTTGAGCTTCTTGTTCTCTTCCTCCAGTTGTTTCAGACGCCGAAGCGAATTAACAACTGTCCCGGCATACTTGCGCTTCCAGCGGGAAAATGTCTGTTCAGTTATGCCGAGTTTTCTACATACCTCGGCGACCGGCGTACCACTTTCTGCTTGTCTAAGGGCGTTGCTGATCTGCTCTTCAGTAAATCGTTTCGTTTTCATCCGGTCCCCCTCGAGAAAACCTCATTATACGCTATTTATCACCCTGACTACTGTTCAGTTTTTCGGTAGCAGACCACCATATTACCGAAAAACAGAATTACCAGCTGCCCGACTCGAGATACTCGTTGATCGCGGCGGCGGCCTTGCGGCCCTGACCCATCGCGAGGATCACAGTGGCGGCTCCGAGAACGATATCGCCCCCGGCGAATACGCCCTTCTTGCTCGTCTTCATCGTCGCTTCGTCGACGGTGATATTACCCCACTTGTTCGTCGAGATGTCGGGAGTCGTGTCGGGGATGAGCGGGTTCGACGAGTTGCCGATAGAGACGATGCATGTGTCGATGTCGATGGTGAACTCGCTGCCGGGAATCGGGACGGGGCGGCGCCTGCCCGAGTCGTCGGGCTCGCCGAGCTCCATTTTGATGCATTCGACCTGCCTGACCCAGCCATCTTCGTCGCCGATAAGGCGTATCGGGTTCTGAAGCAGGAGGAACTGGACACCCTC
>JAUWMD010000146.1 GCA_030613345.1 Candidatus Krumholzibacteriota bacterium | reverse complement strand
ATCGACGGGGAGGTTTGGCACCTCGATGTCGGCTCATCGCATCCTGGGGCTGGAGAAGGTCCCAAGGGTTTGGCTGTTCGCCAATTAAAGCGGTACGTGAGCTGGGTTTAGAACGTCGTGAGACAGTTCGGTCCCTATCCGCTGTGGGCGCAGGAAGTTTGAGGGAAGTTGCTCTTTGTACGAGAGGACCGGAGTGAACGAACCTCTGGTGCACCAGTTGTCCCGCCAGGGGCATAGCTGGGTAGCTAAGTTCGGAAGGGATAACCGCTGAAAGCATCTAAGCGGGAAGCCCCTCCCAAGATAAGACTTCACGTAACGTAAGTTACCTAAAGGCTCCTTGGAGACCACAAGGTCGATAGGCCGGAGGTATAAGCATGGTAACATGTTCAGCCGACCGGTACTAATAAGCCGTGAGGCTTAACCAGTTTTTTTACCTGATCTCGTAAAAATGTTCTTCCATTACCCGATTCTGCTGTCATTAAAGTTTTTCGGTGGCGATAGCGTAGGGGAAACACCCGTTCCCATTCCGAACACGGAAGTTAAGCCCTGCTGCGCCGATGGTACTGCGTGGGCAACTGCGTGGGAGAGTAGGACGCCGCCGGTTATTGAAGGAACCGCGATTATTCGCGGTTCCTTTTTTTGTGTCTGAAGCCGCTTCTTATGAAGCGGCTTTTTCTATGCCCTGAACAGGTAGTCGTTCTATAATGTCCCGGTATGGAATTCAATAAGAGCGATAAGTTCGGATGGACGATCATCCTGGCGGCGACCTTAGTCATGGTCGTACTTCTCTCGCTTAACCTCGGAGTGAACGACCTCGTCGGCGGAGACGAGGGTTACTACGGGGTGATGGCGAGGAACATACTCAATGATCCCCGGTACATCGTGAATACTTCTCTCAGCCCTCTCGGCCCGCCGGGCGACAAGCCGTTTCTCTATCCGATGGTCCTTGCGGGATCATTGCTTGTCGGAGGGATCGGGGAGATTCCAATGCGTCTGGTAACATTGCTCGTTGCTGCATCGTCAGGGATATTTCTGATGCTTATCGGGTCAGAACTGGGTGACCGCAGGGCGGGGATCATCGCAGGCCTGATGTTTCTCTTTACGCCTCTGCTGGCCAACACGGGCCGTACTGTGTCAGCCGAACCTCTCCTCGTTTTGCTTTCCCTTGCCGGCGTCTGGCTCTTTCTCGGTGCATTCCGTAATGGCAGATCGAAGGCGGGATTCGCAGCGGGAGCTCTCTTCGGGCTCGCCTTTCTGACAAAGCTCTGGCTAGTCGCTATTCCGATGGCAGGCATCGCGGGCGGACTTCTCTTTTTTCGCTTGTCGTCGAAGAAGAGACAGATGACACCGGTCATTATTTATGCCCTCACGGGATTTATGCTGTTCGGATCGCTTCAGCTCCTGCTTTGCCTGATCTTCTCTCCCGACACCTTCCGGCACTGGCTGGGGATCTACACGGGATTCTCCCTTGCCGACCGTGTGGCGGGGGCTGGGTTCGCCGATTACTGGCACAGGCCCTGGAATTACTATCTGCTCCTGATCGGAAGGGCGTTCGGACAGTGGCTGCCGCTCGTCCCGCTCGGTGTTATGACTGTACTCCGGAAACGGAGGGAATCGCCTGCTGCGGCAGTGACGATCGCCTGGCTAATCCCGCTCATTCTTATGTCGATGATCTCAGTCAAGAGCGGCAACTATATTCTTCCTCTGATGCCGCCACTGTTTCTACTCGTCGGATCTGGAGCCTCGGCGCTGATCAATTCGGCGGGGGTGCCGTCGATAACGAGGCGTGATGCCCTGCTCGCCGCAATTGCGGGTATGCTTCTCTGTCTTGCCGTGCAGCTCGAGTTCGGAAGAGGAGTAATACCCGGCATATACAGTAAAAACGTGCTGCGCATACAGATCGTCATGGCGGCGGCGGTCCTGATGCCGGCCTTCGCGCCGCGCTTGAGCCGCCGCGCCGCGGGCGTCTATGCCACCGCAGCTATTCTGATCGCGATGGCAGGAGGGCTGGCCAGGGACATACAGATCGTCAGGTCGAGGGACCACGTGACTGGCTACAGAAAGGCAGCGGCGGAGTTGGCTCGCGGCCTGGAGGATATCGATCCGCGGCAGCTGTGCTTCATCTCGCCGGAGTGGCCGGCCGTTTCGTTCTACACATTCAGGACGGGCCGTTACTGGGAGTCGCCCTACGTGGATGCCGATCCAGGTGCGGCGGTTGCCAGCCTCGAAGGAGCTCCGTTCTTCTATGTCATCCAGTACGACGACCTGTTATACGGGGGCGTTCCCGACGAGGATGTACTCGAGGTCATAGAGAGGGAAGCGTTTCCATTCGAGCCCGGAGATGGCAGGATAAGCATCTACGTTAATGAGGCGCTGCGGGAGCGGCTGCCGGACGGTATAGTTCCCTGATCACATCGATGGATGGCCGTGGCCGAAAAAAACAATATTGTCTTGATAACGATAATTGGTCAGATATATAATCCTGCTCTAATAATTTTCAGAGATTTTTCTTTCAATATCCAGACGGGGAACGATGAGACGCAAGACGAAAATACCATTCCTGCTGATTCTCTTTCTGCTGCCGAATCTTTCCTGCGGCGAGAAGGACACGACCCGGGATCAGCCGATGGAGATCGAGGTATATCAGACAGTGGAGAGCGATATACCGATCTTCCACGAATTTGTCGGGCAGATCTACGGGTACAAGGATATTGCGATCAGGGCCCGAGTGGAAGGATTTCTCGAGGGGATACATTTCCAGGAGGGATCCCGCATAAAGCAGAGCGACCTTCTCTACACACTGGAAAGCCAGCCCTTCGAGGCCGACGAGGCGGCGAAGATGAGCATGGTGGCCGAGGCTAGGACGATGCTCGCCAAGGCCCAGAGCGATCTGGCGAGGATACGGCCCCTTGCCGAGCAGAAAGCAGTGAGCCAGAGCGACCTCGACACCGCGGTGGCGATGTACGAGGCGGCCACCGCCTCCGTCGAGGCGGCGGAAGCGAATCTCAGGGCCTCGAGAATACAGCTGGGGTACACGAAGATATATTCACCCATCAGCGGCATCATCGGGAAAACGAACGCGAAGGTCGGCGACTTCGTGGGCCGGAGCCCCAACCCCGTCATTCTTAACGTCGTTTCCCGGATCGATACTGTGCTGGTCGAGTTTTTCATAACAGAGCAGCAATATCTGCAGATCGCCCGCTTCGCGGGGACGCGGCTCAGCGAGATTTCCGAGCGGGATGATGCCGCTCAACTCGAATTGAAGCTGGCGGATGGATCGACGTATGATCATCCGGGGAAGATCGATTTCATAGACAGGGGCATAGACCCGTCAACGGGTGCCATTCTCATCCAGGCCTCCTTTCCCAACCCAGAAGAGCTTCTCAGGACTGGGCAGTTCGCGCGTGTCAAGGCACAGGTCTTCGAACTCGAGAACGGCATCAAGATCCCCCAGAGGTGCGTCAGCGAGATGCAGGGCCGCTTCAGCGTTTTTATCGTCAATGAGGAAAACGTCGTTGAGATCAGGGAAATCGATGCGGGCCCGAAGATAGACGATTTCCAGGTCATCAGGAGCGGACTGGAAGCCGGAGAAAAAGTAGTCTTCGAGGGACTGCAGTGGATAAGGTCCGGAATTACAGTGATTCCTGTCGTCAAAGAGATCGAACCCGTAAAAAAAGACAGGCAGCAGTAGGCGATCATGGATAATTTCTTCGTACGGCGTCCGATAGTCGCGATGGTGATCGCCATCATCATCGTCATCGTGGGATTCATATCCCTGACGACCCTTCCGACAGAACAGTACCCCGATATCACGCCGCCGCAGGTCGCCGTAAGGACGAATTACACGGGAGCGAACGCGCTGAACGTGGAGCAATCCGTCGCGACACCGCTCGAGCAGCAGATCAACGGCGTGGAAAACATGATCTACATGAAGTCGACCAATTCGAACGATGGTACGATGACGATCAATGTTTCCTTCGAGGTCGGGACGGATCCCGATATGAACACCGTATTCACCCAGAACCGGGTCTCCTCCGCTACGGCAAAACTGCCCGAGGAAGTAAAGAGGCTAGGGGTGACCACGGAGAAATCCCTGCCCAACATGCTGTTGCTCGTGGCTCTGACCTCGGATGACGGCCGTTACGACCAGAATTTTCTGGGAAACTACGCCCTGATCAACATCAAGGATATACTTGCCCGCATCAACGGCATCGGGCGGGTCGACGTGATAGGAGCGGCGGACTATTCGATGAGGATCTGGATAAGGCCCGACCGCCTCGCTCAGCTGGGCATAATGATACCCGAGATAGTGGACGCGGTCAGGGCCCAGAATGTGATCGTTCCGGGCGGCCAGTTCGGAGCTGAACCCGCTCCTCCCGGCACGGAGTTTACCTACACGGTCAGACTCCCCGACAGGCTTCAGTCAGAGGAGGAATTCGGAGAGATAGTGGTCCGCACGAGCGGCAGCGGCGCGCAGGTAAAACTCAAGCATATCGCCCGCCTGGAGCTCGGGGTCGAAAACTATCGCGCCTTTACAAGGATGAATCATAAGGAATGCGCGATGATAGCCCTCTATCAGGCGCCGGGCTCGAACGCCGTCCTCCTTGCCGAAGAGGTACGCGGCGCGATGAAGGAACTTTCCGGGTCATTCCCCGAGAGCTTGAGGTACGATGTATCCTTCGATTCGACGAAATCGATTACGGCAGGTATAAATGAGATCATCGTGACGCTGATCATAGCCCTGGTCCTCGTCATCCTCGTCGTCTTCATATTCATACAGGACTGGCGTGCCACGCTCATTCCCACGGTCGCGATCCCCGTCTCCCTGGTCGGCGCTTTCATCGTCTTTCCGCTTCTCGGATTTACGATAAACGTTCTTTCCCTCCTCGGGCTTGTCCTTGCCATCGGCATCGTGGTGGATGACGCCATCGTCGTAGTCGAGGCGGTCCAGGTGAATATCGGGAAGGGAATGAATGCGAAAGAGGCCACGAACAAGGCGATGAGGGAAGTGACGGCGCCTGTCATCGCAACGACGCTGGTGCTCGTCGCGGTTTTCCTTCCCACAGCGGGAATAAGCGGGATAACGGGCAGGCTGTATCAGCAGTTCGCGATCACCGTGACGATCTCTGTGATCTTCTCCTCTATCAACGCACTGACCCTGAGCCCCGCTCTCTGCTCGCTCATCCTGAGGAAGCCGAAACCATACGGCGGCCTGCTCGGCAGATTCTTCGGACGGTTCGACAGGACCTTCGAAAGGACATCACGGTCCTACATGAGTTTCACGAACGTGTTGACCCGCCGCATCAAACGGGGCCTGATCTTTATCGGGATCGCCGTGATCGCCATGGTGGTCCTGGGGAAGATGGTGCCCGGGGGATTCATGCCCGATGAGGACATGGGATATCTGTTTATCAATATCCAGCTGCCCGATGCCGCGTCACTTCAGAGAAGCGACGCGGTGATGAAAGAAGTGGAGACGATCCTGGACAGGTACGATGAGATCGATTTCTTCACAGCCGCGACGGGATTCAGCCTTCTTTCGGGCAGTATGACTTCCAACAGCGGTTTTGTCGCTGTCACCCTGAAGGACTGGAGTGACAGGGACAGGACAGCCGCCGACATCATACAAAGCCTCAATGGGAAGTTCAGGGCGGGGATTCGCGCGGGGCAGGTATTCGCGTTCGGCCCGCCTCCCATTCCGGGCCTGGGGAACGGTTCGGGCTTCACGATGATGGTCCAGGACAGGGGCGGAAACACGCCCGATTACCTCGCCCGCCAGACAGCCGGCCTGATCCAGAAAGCGATGCTCAGGCCGGAGATAGCCTCGGCCTTCACGACATTCCGGGCAAACGTCCCCCAGAGATACCTCGAGATAAACCGGGACAAGGTGCTTCAGGCGGGCGTCGATCTCAACAGCATCTATACTACGGTCGGAGCGTTTCTCGGGGGAGCGTACGTCAACGATTTCAACCGGTTCGGACGCCTCTACAAGGCATATATCCAGGCGGAACCGGAATTCAGACAGAATCAGGATCAGCTGAATCTGTTCTTCATCAAAAACAGCGAGGGCAAGAGCGCGCCGCTCTCCGCATTCGTCAATGTCCACGAGATCTCAGGGCCGGATTATACAAACAGGTTTAATCTGTACAGATCGATCGAGGTCAGGGGCGCTCCCGCGCCGGGATACACGTCGGCACAGGCCATCGACGCCATCGAGGAGGTAGCCCTGGCCGTTCTGCCGGCCGACATGAGTTACCAGTGGACCGATATGACGTACCAGGAAAAGGAGGCGGCCGGAACGGGGTCCGTCGTTTTCGTCTTTTCCCTGATCTTCGTATTTCTGATCCTGGCCGCCCAGTATGAGAGCTGGTCGCTGCCGTTGAGTATTCTGCTCGGTACACCCTTCGCGATCCTCGGGGCTTTCCTCGCTCTGGTTAGCGCGAGGCGCTTCAGCATGAGCTTCGAATCGAATGTGTTCGCGCAGAGCTCGCTGGTGATGCGGATCGCCATGGCGGCAAAGAACGCGATTCTCATCGTGGAATTCGCGAAGCTCGAGTTCGACAAGGGGCTGTCCCTCTTCGATGCGGCCATACAATCGGCCGAGATGCGGTTCAGGCCGATCCTCATGACTGC
>JAUWMD010000125.1 GCA_030613345.1 Candidatus Krumholzibacteriota bacterium | reverse complement strand
ACCGATGCACACGCACGGGATATATATAACCAGATATTCCTTTCCATGCTCGACGAGAACGACGATTTTCTCACCTTCGAGCCGAGGCTCGCGACCTCGTGGGAATTCTCCGACGACCGCAGGGAGTTGACATTCCACCTGCGCGACGACGTCGTATGGAGCGACGGTGTCCGATTCACGGCTCACGACGTGCTCGCCACCTTCACAACCCAGAAGGATACGGCGATGGTGTGGAGCGGCAGGCATCTCACGGAGCATATCGACGAGGTGCGTGTCGTCGACGATTACACCGTTGTATACCATTTCAGCCATGTCTATCCCTACCAGTTGATGGATGCCAACGACGGCCCGATCCTGCCGAAGCACTTTCTCGAGAGTAGAACGCCCGAGGAGATAAGGGCGGCGAAGGTAGAAGAGATCCCTTCGAACGGCCCGTTCAGGGTGGGAGAGTGGATCAGGGGGCAGTCGCTCACACTCGTCCCATACGAGGACTATTACGAGGAGGGAAAGCCGTACCTCGACCGGGTCGTATTCAAGGTCGTGCCCGACCAGGTCAACCTTATCATTCAGCTCAAGAGCGGAGAAGTCGACTGCATGGAGAGCGTTCCACCGGCTGAGGTCGACAAGCTCAGAAAAGAAGATTCCGGGATAAACATTTTAAGCTTTCCCAGTCGGGCCTACCTCTATGTAGGCTGGAATGGAAAGCACGCCCTGTTCCGGGATGTCAATATCCGCAGGGCGATGACCATGGCGATTGACAGGAATGAGATCATCGAGAACCTGTATTACGGTCTGGCCATTGAATGCAAGGGTCCGTTTATTCCCCAGATGTGGGCATATAACGCTGATATCAAACTTATTGCATACGATCCGGAGGGAGCGAAACGGTTGCTCGCAGAGGCGGGATTCGCCGACTCCGACGGTGACGGATGGCTCGACCGTGATGGTGAGAGGTTCGAGTTCGAGATGATAACCAATCATGGAGTTCAGATCCGCAATGACATCCTGGTGATGGTCCAGGAACATCTCGGAAGGATCGGTGTGAAGGTAGAGCCCGTTTTACTCGAGTGGACGGTAATGCTCGAGAAGCACAAGGCCTCTGATTTTGCATCCATTCTCAGTGGATGGAGGGTCGGGACGAAGGTCGATCTTGCTCCGATATGGTCATGCGAGGCGAGAAAAGTCGGCGGGTACAACAGGGTCGACTACTGCAATATCGAGGTGGACAGGCTCAACTCCACTGCCTGCGGCATCCTGAATTTTGATGAAGCCAGGCCTTTGTTCTACGAGGCCCAGCGGATCATTTATGATGAGCAGCCTTATACTTTCCTGCTGACTCCCAACGAACGGCTTGCGCTGCATGAACGTTTCGAGGGCGCCAGGCCTGATGCAATAGGTAATTACCACAACCTTCACGAGTGGCGGGTCGGACCCGTGAAAGAAAAGAAAGGCGACGATGGTCCATGAGGTAGGAATCGGAGCCCTTGTCAGCGCCGTTGCGGCCCAGGTACTGAAGCCCTTTATGGACCTGATCCAGGGGAAGGGTTTCAATATCTTCCGCATGCTCGACACGGGCGGCATGCCGAGTTCCCACACGTCTGTCGTGACTACACTCACGGCGGGAGTGGCGGCCTACGAGGGCGTGTCCTCGCCTCTGTTCGGTATCTCCCTCGTGATAAGCCTCTACTTCATATTCGAGGCGACCGGGCTGCGGCAGGAGGTGGGCAACCAGGCGAGGGTCCTCAACGAGATCATCGACAAGGTCCGCGAGACGCATCACTTCAACGCCGAGGAACTGCACGAACTTATCGGCCACACATGGGCCGAGGTGACGGGCGGATTCGCGCTCGGACTGCTCGTCGCCTGGATGATGTTCTAGCCTTTCAGACCCCCGAAAAACCCTTGACACTTAATTCTCCGGGGTGGAGAATAGGCGCTGTACACTGGATAATATCGCCGGTGCATCATCGGCCGGCAATGAACGGAAAGGGTGATGAGATCGGAACGGGGCTGACCGCGCAGAGAGCATCGGATTCCGATTCGTGCATGCGTTACTCTACTTCAGGATCTTAGCGGGGCCGAATCGCCGGGGGTGATTCGGCCCTTTTTCTGGAGAGAGGCGCAGGTGTTCGGAACAGAGGTCAGGAGGTACAGATCAGCATGCGGATCATAGCGGTGATAAACCAGAAAGGCGGCTGCGGTAAAACGACGGTCGCCGTCAATCTCGCCGCAGCGCTAGGGGAGCTCGAGAAGAAGGTGCTGCTCGTCGATATGGACCCTCAGTCTCACGCCTCGTTAAGTCTCGATATAACCGGCCGTGTGGTCGATCACACCACGTACGATCTCCTCAGGGATCCGCGAGTGATGGTCGAAGACGCGACATGTCGCTACGATGATCATCTTGACGTCATCCCGTCTTCACCGGTGCTCGGAGCGGTGGAGCAGGAGCTTGCCGGCAAGGACGCGAGGGAGACCAGGCTGGCCTCCAAACTCGTACGGATAGAGGACAGGTACGACTATGTCATCATAGACTCCCCTCCGAACGTTGGGCTTCTTACGTTCAACGCGCTCATGGCCGCCGGCGAGGTCGTCATCCCGGTCGATCCGAGCTATTTCTCCCTGCAGGGAGTGGGCAACCTGCTCGAGACTGTTGAGCTTCTCGAGAACGAGACGAAGCACCGCGTCACCGTGTCGATCCTCGTCAACAATATCGAGAAGAGGACCAATTTCTCGAGAGACATCGTCCAGGAGCTCGAGCGGCTTTACGGAGCCGAGCTGATGGAGGTGACGATAAGCCATTCGGTCAAGTACAAGGTGGCGGCTCTGAGGGGCGTCCCGATCTTCGGAATCCCGCGTTCCGACCGGCTCAGATGGGAATTCCTCACGCTGGCGAGGGAGCTCGAGGACAGGAGCTCGCTGATCGAGACGGCCGACATGGGCGAATGGATGGAAAAGCTTCACGGACCTCGTGTTGCGTCCGGCCGCGCGATCTTTTCTCTCGATGTCCCTGCGGCCGGAAGCGTTTACCTCACCGGGGAATTCAACAACTGGTCGCGCGACGGTATCAGGATGGAGAAGGACGACGATGACGGGTTGTGGAAGATCGCCGTCGATCTCGATCCGGGAGAATACGAGTACAGGTATATCGTCGACGGAGTCTGGATAAAGGATCCCAGGAACGTCGATTCGGTCCTTAATGAATTCGGGCAGGAAAACTCTCTGCTGATCGTCTGAACGCCTTAGCCAGCCGGACTTCACCGCCATGCACCGGGGACACAGGCCCAGAAATCTCCGTGATATAAGCCATCTCTACATCTCTTCGTCGCGTCTACCGGGGGAGGAAAAGGCGGGCTCCACCGCGCTCGTTCTGATCGCCTCGCTGGAAAGCGGCCCGCTTCGGGCCTGGCTGTCGGCGGGGCTGGCCGCTACGTTCGGATCGCAGAACGCCGCCGTGACTCTGCTCGAGACGGGCCCGGGCCTGCCCTGCGCGGGGTACTACTTCGCTCTGGAACCCGATCGTTACCTGCACCCCGTGATCGATGGTGGGGCAGTCGTCGATCTGGAAGCCAGCCGGAGGATAAGAGTCCTCTGCGCGAGGGATCCGGCCCTGCTGCGGCACCCCGGTACTGGACATACGACAGGGCCCCGTCTTCTTCTTTTTGCATTCGACTGGCCGGGAAGCGCCGGAACCGCCGGGCTGCGCGGGCTGCTCGATTCCGTTCCGGCCCTTGCAGGGTCGGGTGGATGGGAGGGACTTCCTGCCTTCCTGCTCACGGTCTCTGACTGCCACCGCGGAGCGGCGGAAGGGATACTACGCGACTTCGAGGAGCTCTTTCCGGGAGGACCCGCGCTTGCCCTATTTCCGGGAAGGGAGAACGCTGAAGCGGCGCAGGGTATCGAGCCATGCCCCTTCCCTGTGGAAATGCTCGAGGGGCTGGGCAGGAGAAAACCGCCCGCTTCGGCCTTTATATCGGGACTCGCGGGTGAGGTTCTCCAGAGGCTCGGTTCGAGAAAGGGAGGAGCGGCAACTGACGGGAGCGGGTGAACGCCGCGCAACTGCGGGACGCAACGGCTCGAGGATCGCCGACGGGGGAATAAGGCGCCTCTACTCGATCCTCTGCGACGAGATCATCGGATTCTCGCTGTCGGTAACCGTCGAGGCCGCACCTTTCGAGACGAGATTCGCCACGGCTTCGGGCATGTACGTGAAGGTCTCTCCATACAGCGAGCTCTTCCTCGTCTCGGCCGGATGCGAGTCCCCGGTGGAGATAAGGGTATCAGACGAGGATGGATTAATCAGGGCCCTGGACCTCGCGCTGGAATGTTTTCTCTCCGCATCCGCGCAGCGGGGCTGACGAACCCGTACCCCCGAAGCAATATCGACTTTCGCAACTCCCTCCGATTGATTATCTTTCAAATGAAATATCGGCCCCACCGATAGAAGAGGTGGAGATGATGCGAAAAGCCACTGGGTTAATCATATTGGGACTTGTGTTGGGAATGGCGTTTCAGTCTTGTATCTTCCAGACCGATCCCGCCAGACCGAATTCCCCTCCTGTTATTAAGGAATCCTATCCGGAAGGTCCACATCTTCCGGATATCGAGGTGCCGGTCGACTCGATCATGTTCAGTTTTACGGCTGAAGATCCCGATCGAGACGAGATCAGCTACAGGTATGTTCGCGTCGATAACGACGGAAATGTAATCGAGGTGCTGCATCATGGGCCGGATTTTGTCTACAAACCAACCGTAGGCGACAATTACCATCTCCAGGGCAGGGCCAGGGACCATTCCGATTTTGTGGCGGTGGACTGGTATTTCTCGGCAATCGAGCTGCACAACGACCCGCCCGTGATCTACTGGTACTTACCCGATAAGGACAGCATCACCGCGCTCATAGGCTCGACATGGGAGTTCAGGATGAGTGTCGAGGATGACCATCCCGAGGATCTGCGCTACTCGTATTATGCCGGCAGCGAGCCGATAATGATCGAGGGCGAGATTTCGTACGCACAGTACAGGTTCATGGAAAACGGCGTCGTCGACGTTACCGGCTCGGTCTGGGACGGCGAGTACGGGGACACGCAGTCGTGGGTGGTCAGGGTTGTCGGAGAACCTGACACGATCCTGCCGGCGAGGATCACCGACCTGATCGGCTGGGCGGGGCCGGAACCCGGGACGATCCGGCTCCAGTGGACGGCGTCCGGCGACGATGACATGGAAGGAAGAACGGACCACTACCTTGTCAAGACGCATACCATCCCTGTACTGAACGAGTACGACTGGAATGAGGCCTCGCAGAAGAACGGCGCGCCGGCGCCAGGACCGCCCGGAACGACCGAGGAGATGGTCGCCGGGAACCTCAATCCCGGGACGTGGCTCTTTGTGACGGTAAGGGCGGTCGACGATTTCGGAAACATGTCGCAGCTGGGCAACTGCATCAGGTTGATCGTACGAGGAATAGACGCGGACGGCTACGTAACCGACGCGGTGACGGGCGCTGCAATCGGGGGGATCGTCGTCTCGTCGGAGGGAATCGCCGATACGACCTCGTCCGACGGGTACTACAAGCTCGTCAACCTTCCCATATACACCCATCTCATCGGGATCAGGGACGAGCATGTGATCGGCGACCAGGGAGCGTATTACAACGTGTTGATACCCGTTTCGGACATCAACTGGCATTTCCGCAAGGATATAGCGATGATGCCGTATTTCGACCTGGTGAGCGAGCTCCATGGCACCTACGACGGGAGCTTCTATATGTTCTTCAGGTACATGACGAATACGAGAGATTATCTCGGAAGACCGACGATCTTCTGGAACTGGAACCATTATCCCGTGACGGTCTACAACCCTCCGTTCTCGTGGGAGGGAGTCGATATCCAGAATCTGGCACGGATCGCCATGAACGCCTGGAACGATCTGACGGGGTGCGATCTATTCATCGAGACCTCCGAGCCCGATGCGGCGGACGTCGAGATCATCTACGATACCGAGGACGAATTGAAGCATCATGTCGTGACGATCAGTTCGAACGAGGACGGGACGCCGGCGAAGAAGCAGATCTGGATACATCCGATAAACCAGAGAGCTCCGATACAGATCAGGGGCAGGAGAATATTCGCCCATGAGCTGGGGCACATCCTCCAGCTCGGTCATAGTAGCGATCTGGGCCACCTGATGGTCGGCGGGACGGCGCCCATGATAGACGACCCGTCGCTGGACGAGATCAACCTGGTCAGGGCGCTTTTCGGGATGCCGACGATATTCGACGCGGCCTGGTATATAGACGAGTAACTCTGCCAATATGGCAGTTGTTATGATGAATGATATGACAGAACGTCGGGAGAGCTGAGATCTTCCCGGCGTTCGTTTTATCATATCCAGGGCGGCCAGGACTCTATCCATTTGACATGATATCAGCTACGCGAATCGGTCGCCCTGCCGGCCTTCTGGCACGCAAGGTGCGAATAGATAGGGTGCGTTATTGCGTTTTAATTATGAAGAACGCGGCTTTTTAAGAAAACAATACGAGGAGAAAGATCATGATGCTGAATGCAGACAGATTTACGGTAAAGGCGCAGGAGGCGCTGTCGGCGGCGCATGAGATCGCCTTCAGGGCAAATAACACGGAAGTGCTTCCCATCCATCTCCTTGCCGCACTCGTACGCCAGGAAGAGGGGATAGTTGTCCCGCTCCTGAGGAAACTCGGCGTCGACATGTCGAGGATAGAGAGCGGGATCGATGACGGGCTGTCATGCTGTCCGAGGATTGAGAAGGGCCTGCCCGACACGAGGCCGTCGCTCCCCTTCCAGGAGATGGTCAGGAAGGCGATGGAGGAAGCGGATTCCCTGAAGGACGAGTATGTCAGCACCGAGCACCTCTTTCTCGCATTGGTCGAAGACAGCGGCGAGACGGGAAAGATGCTCACTTCGGCCGGCGTCACGAGGGACGCAACTCTTCAGGTGCTCGCCGGGCTGCGTGGCTCACAGAGGGTCACGGACCAGAACGCCGAGAGCAGGTACAGGGCTCTCGAGCGGTTCACCACCGATTTCGTAAAACTCGCAAGGACTGGAAAGCTCGATCCCGTGATCGGACGGGACGAGGAGATAAGGCGCGTCAGCCAGGTGCTCTCGCGCAGGACGAAGAACAATCCCGTGCTGATAGGTGAGCCGGGCGTCGGCAAGACCGCTGTAGTAGAGGGACTCGCCCAGCGGATCGCCGCCGGCGATGTTCCCGAGAGCATGCGCGGCAAGAGGCTGCTCGGCCTCGACATGGGTACCCTGATCGCCGGGGCAAAATTCCGCGGTGAGTTCGAGGAACGTTTCAAGGCGGTCCTCGAGGAGGTCATCTCCTCCGACGGCGGGATCATACTGTTTATCGACGAGCTGCACACGCTCGTCGGAGCGGGGGCAGCCGAGGGCGCCATCGATGCTTCGAACATGATCAAGCCGGCTCTCGCCCGCGGCGAACTTCGCTGCATCGGGGCGACGACGCTCGACGAGTACAGGAAATATATCGAAAAGGACGCCGCGCTGGAGAGACGCTTCCAGACGGTGCTCATCGGGGAGCCCGACGTTGATGAGACCGTATCGATCCTCAGGGGGCTGAAGGAGAAGTACGAGGTCCATCACGGGG
>JAUWMD010000077.1 GCA_030613345.1 Candidatus Krumholzibacteriota bacterium | reverse complement strand
GTGTTCGACGAGCTGGGACTCGAAACGCTTCCCGATCTTTACGACTATGCGATCAGCATGTTCGGTCCCTCCATCCTGCTCAAGAAACATCATCCGTGGGGCTACCAGTCGATCACATACAGGAGTTCGGCAAGCTCATATCGTTCATCGGCGCCGGCCTCGTCGAAGCCGGACTCGACAAGGGCGACAGAATCATCCTGATCGCCGAGAACAGCCCCGAATGGATTCTCGTCTATGCCGCGGTGACCTCGTGCGGTGGTGTGATAGTCCCGCTCGAGCCACGCATGAAGGAGAACGAGATCCGTCACCTGATGATCCACTCGGAGGCGAAGTTCATCATCGCCTCGCGGAAGGTATTCGTCGAATCGATCGAGCAGATGAACCTCGACAGCGTCGGGACTGTCGTAATGGGTGACGAGGACGTGCCGCCCGGAGCATTGACACTCGGCCTCGTGATGGCTACGGGAAAGGACAAGATCGGCAGCGGCGACGCGTCATTCTTCAAGAGAAAATCGGAGACCCGCGCGGAAGACATCGCCGCGATCTGCTACACTTCGGGGACGACGGGCACGCCGAAGGGAGCGGTCCTGCTCCAGAGCAACCTGATGTCCAACCTCGAATCTCTCCACAGCCGGGTGTTCATATCAACCGACGATGTATTCCTGTCCATCCTGCCGCTGCATCACACATTCGCGTCGATGGTGAACTTCCTCGTACCTGTCTTTCGCGGTTCTACGGTAGTGTTCGCGCGTTCGATCAAGCCGCGCATGATCCTCGAGGACATCCAGATGGAAGAGGTGACCCTCGTCATCGGCGTCCCCCTTCTCTTCGAGCACATCGTCCAGCTCTTCGCCGGCGCAGCGGGGGCGGCCGGTGGAAAGAAGGGACTGTTAACGAAAATAAGGAGCTGGTTCGGGAAGCTGTTCGGCGGCGGCAGGCAGGCTGCACTTGCAGCAACGGGACCTGCGGCCAGCCTGTCGAAGATCCGGTTCTGCGTCAGCGGCGCGGCCAGCCTGAGAAGGGACGTCGAAGAGGCCCTTTCCGGAGCGGGACTGAAGGTGCTGCAGGGATACGGCCTGACGGAGGCCTCCCCCGTGGTCTCGTTAAATCCCGTCGAGGATCCCCGGCACGGCACGGTCGGGCCCGCCCTGCCGAATATCATCGTGGATATCGACTCTCCCAACGAAGAGGGGGTGGGCGAGATAGTCGTCCGCGGCGGAAACGTGATGAAGGAGTACTACAAGAATCCGGAGGCCACCGCCGACGTACTGAGGAACGGCGCCCTGTATACGGGTGATCTCGGGCGCCTCGACTCCGACGGATACCTTACGATCGTCGGGCGGAAGAAATCGGTGATTGTCACGGCAGGCGGGAAGAACGTCTATCCCGACGAGATCGAATCGCTCCTCGGTTCGAGCAGGCTGATCCTCGAGTGCATCGTCATGCCGATCGAGGACCGGAAAGGCAACTCGCGGCCCGGTGCTGTCATCGTTCCCGACTACAACGCGATCGCCTCGGTGCATAAAAGCACGGGGCAGGTGAGCGAGGAAACGATCCATGAGCTGATCTCAGGCGAGATCAAACGGATCTGCGCCGATCTCCCCGATTACAAGCACCTGTATGAATTCCAGATCAGGGACACGGAACTTCCGAAGACGCCGACGCGCAAGCTGAAGCGCCACCTCGTCAAATGGACCGAGGAATAGAGCACGACGCAGCATGCGGTCCTCGACCGCAATCAGGCGGGGACCGGCCGAGGATGCCGGAAAAGCCCTCGCCGGCAGACTACCTCTTCCTTCTCCGCCCGATGATCCTGATACCGGTCTGGACCTTCCTTCTGCTCGGCGCGTGGCACGGCTCGAAGACTACCGGCACGCCTCTCGACAGGACTCTCCTTCTCGCCGGCATCATCTCCTTCACCGCCATGGTCGCGGCGGCCTACGTCATAAACCAGATAACAGACCGCGAGACCGATCGGGCGTCGGGAAAGCTTTTCCTGATATCTCACGGCGTGATAGGTCTGAAGGCGGCCTGGATGGAGACGGGGATCCTCATCGCTATCTCGTTCGCGGCGGCGGCGCTGCTCCCGCGTGAATTCGTCTACATCGTCCTGGCCGGCGGGGCGCTCGGCGCCGCCTACTCGCTGGAGCCGTTCAGGCTCAAGAAAAGGCCGGTCCTCGACGTTCTGGCCAACTCACTGGCAAACGGGGCGCTGAACACGCTCGCCGGCTGGACGGCGATCGGCGCGCCGCTCGAGGGGCTCGAAATCCTCGCCCCCTACCCTCTCGCCGTAGCTGCCGTTCATCTCTCGACGACCCTGGCCGACGTCGAGGGCGACCGCGCTTGCGGCCTCAGGACGAGCGGAGTGGTGCTCGGGCGGAAAACGGGAATCATCATCTCGACGATACTGATGGCGGGGTCGTCCGCCGTCGCGGCGCTGGTTGGAAACGATCCGGCTCTCTCCGCGTCGATCGCATCGCTGCTATTCTTCGTCATCACTGCGATATCGGAAGGAAAGAAGGCGTCCGGAGCGGGCATACTGCTTCCGGCGAAGATCTCCACGCTCGCCTGGTCGCTCGCGGCGGGGTTCCTCTTTCCGGCCTACATCCCCCTTCTCGCCGTCGTGATTATCCTGACGCGGATCTATTACGGGAAAAGATTCGGGATACGCTATCCATCTCTGTGACCGATCTACGGCAGGCGGGCTTTCATCTCGGCGTATCGGGCGGCGTTTCTCTCGCCGATCCCCGCCAAAGGCAGACTGGCGGCCAGCACGTCGACCTTGCCGATCCTGTCCCTGGCGGGCGGATGGGTCGAAAGCCACTCCTCGAGCTTCGACGGCTCCCTCGATTCGGTGTCGATGAACTTGCCCAGCAGCTCGGCCATCCCTTCGGGGTCGTATCCGGCCAGCGAGGTATACGCCGTTCCCAGCCTGTCGGCCTCGAACTCGTTCGCCCGGCTGTAGGCGAGGAAACCTGTCGTGGAGAAGATATTGGCTATGAGCACCTTGTATTCCTGCGGGTTCTCTCCCAGCAACAGGCTGACCGCGATCTGGGCGCCGTACATCGCCGTCAGACGCTCGGTGGAATGGCGGGCAGTCACGTGGCCGACCTCGTGGGCCAGCACTGCGGCGAGCTGCGCCTCGTTGTCCAGCACCGGCATCAGGCCCGTATAAATATATATATAGCCGCCGGGCAAGGCGAAGGCGTTCATCTCGTCCTTGTTGACGACGGTAAAATGATATTCGATGTCCTGCCTGTGGCACACGGCGGCGATCCTGCCCCCGACATTCTGGACGTAGGCCGCCAGCTGAGCATCGTCGTATATCTCGAACTGCGTCTCTATCTCACCCGCGAATTCCTTGCCCATGGCGACTTCCTCGGAACTCGTGACGAAGTTAAAGTCCCCCTTGTTGATCCCGGAGGTCGCGCATCCGACGACCGCGACGGCAAGCACGACGATGACCGTCCATCTGAAACGAAGCTTTCTCAACGGGAGCTTGTTGAACCAAATCCGATTGAAGCTGAGTTTCAAAGTCGACATGTTCATTCCTCGCCTTCTTTCCTGATTTTTCCCGTCATCGGCACGAACCTCACCGGCAGCGATGAGAGCAGTTTCAATCCCGACGAAGTCTTTTCATATGTTTGAAGGTCCTGGCGCCTGTCCCCGACGGGGATCACCAGCCTCCCTCCCTCGGCGAGCTGCTCCGCCAGAAGCGGAGGCAGCCCGGGGGCGGCGGCCGTCACTATTATGCCGTCGAACGGCGCCTTCTCCGGCCAGCCGAAATAACCGTCGCCGCTTCGCACGGCGACGTTTCCATAGCCCAGTGAATCGAGCAGGGCCGCGGCGCTTTCGGCGAGCGCGGGGATTATCTCTATCGAATAGACCGAATCGGCTATGCCGGCCAGCACGGCCGCCTGGTACCCCGATCCGGTGCCTATCTCCAGCACCCTCGCACTGTCCCCGAGACCGAGAGACTCGGTCATCAGGGCGACGATGTAGGGCTGGGAGATCGTCTGGTTCTCTCCGATCGGCAGCGGGCTGTCGATATATGCGACATCCCTGAGACGGACCGGCACGAAGAGATGGCGCGGCACCCGCATCATCGATTCAAGGACGCGCAGGTCGGCGATCCCCCTCGCGGCGATATCCTCCCGGACCATCCGCTCGCGCATCTTCGCGTAGGCCTGCTCGCCCGACGAACATCCGCAGGGCAGGACCGCCAGGAACACGAGGACGGCGGCGGCGCGGGCTGCAATACGTGTACTCAGCATATGCGGTCCCCCTTCGGGGCTGAAAACCCTTTTAATCGAGAGGATTCTGTCTTACATTATCTGGGAATTCAAGGCAATTCAGGGAGTCCGGATACGGCCGGCGCCCGCCGAAGCCGCGTTCACGCCCGGGAGGATCCTCCATGAACCCGTTCGTATGGTTCAGACAGACGAAACTCCACACGAAGATCCTCATCGCGATGTTTCTCGGTATCCCTCTCGGCCTTATCCTCGGGCCGAAGGCGGAGTACATCAGACCGGTCGGGATCCTGTTCATACGCCTTATCAGAATGATCGTCGTACCGCTCGTCTTCTCCTCCCTGTTCATCGGGACGGCGAGCCTCGGCGATATCCGCAAACTCGGCCGGATAGGCCTGAAGACGATGGGGTACTACCTCTGCACCACCGCGCTGGCGATCACTATTGGCCTTCTGCTGGCCAACGCCGTCGGGCCGGGCAGAAACATCGATTCCGCGACGAGGGACGGCCTGATGAGCTCGTACGGCAGCGCCGCAGGCGAGAAGATCGAAATAGCGATGGAGAAGCCCGGAGTGATCGATACGCTCATCGAGATCGTCCCCCTCAACCCGCTCGAGAGCCTCGCGGAGGGAAACCTGCTTCAGATAATATTCTTCGCGCTTATATTCGGGGTCGCGGCGACGCTCGTCCCCGGAGACCGGGCAAAGCCGCTGATCGGATTCTTCGAGGCGGTCAACGAGACGATGATCCGGATAGTCCACATCATCATGAAGCTCGCTCCACTCGGCGTCCTGGCCCTGATCGCAGCGGTTGTCGGTCAGTTCGGCGCCGACATCCTGATCTCGCTGCTGAGCTATTCCCTCGTTGTCGCGGCAGGCCTCTTCATACATATGATCTTCGTTTATTCCTCCGCCGTAAGGATTTTCTCGGGGATGAAGGCACGTGACTTCTTCCGCGGGATCAGGCCGGCGCAGCTGATCGCCTTCTCGACGTCGTCGAGCAGCGCCACCCTGCCGGTGACGATGGAGTGCGCCGAGGACAACCTCGGTGTCTCCGACGAGGTGACGAGCTTCGTCCTTCCACTTGGGGCCACGATCAACATGGATGGAACGGCCCTCTACCAGGGCGTGGCGGCGGTCTTCATCGCACAGGTCTACGGGATCGACCTCTCCTTCGGCGATCAGGTCACGATCGTGCTTATGGCCACGCTCGCATCGATCGGCGCGGCCGGCGTACCGGGAGTCGGCCTGATCACCCTCGCGATGGTGCTCGAGCAGATAGGCATCCCCCTCGAGGGAATCGCACTGATACTCGGGGTAGACCGGATCCTCGACATGCTCAGGTCCGCCGTCAATGTCACCGGTGACGCCTCCGCCGCAGTTATCGTCGCCTCCACGGAGGGCGAGCTGGGCAAGCCGAAGAACCTGGAGGAAAGCTGGTGAGTCTGACGATCCGGATCTTCTTTGTCGCGTTTATCGTTCTGCTGATTGCTGCATCGACCTCACAGGAAACGCTGCTCTGGGGCGCGAGTTCGTGGAGGAGCGTCTCGCTCACGACGGCCACGGTTTTTGCGGCCGCTCTTCTCCTGCTGCTGACAGGCAGGATCCGAAAGGAATTTGCGAAGGTACTCGAGCTCCCCGACAGGTTTTCGAGGAAAGCAGCCGTCGCCGTGGCAGCGGCCGCTTTCGTGCTGCTGTGGCTGCTGCGGAGCAGTCATTTCCTCTGGGGTGACGGATACTCGATGGGACTCGCCGTCGGGCGGGGAGTCACGATGCTGTCCTCCGCTCCCCTGGCCACGGCGCTGTCGCGCGGATTTTTCGAACTGCTCAACCGGCTGCTGTTCTGGAACTCGTTCGAGACCTCCGCCCTGCTGAGCGTCATCGCCGGAATATTCTTCGCCGCATCGGTCCGGGCATCGTTCGGCGCCGCCTCAAAAGTCGCTTTCCCTGCAACGGCCTTCACGCTCACGGGCGGCTATTTCATCGTATTCTTCGGCTACGGAGACGCCTCTCCGCTCGCCACCGCCGGAACGGGGCTGTTCATCTGGCTTTCGATCGTTCGTCTTCGCGGTGGTGCGATCCCCCTGGTCGTCCCCGCACTTGCGGCCACCGCCGCCATCCTGCTCCACGTCTCGAATATCTTCCTGATAATCCCACTGCTGTATCTCCTGCTCTCCGCGGCGCGGCTCAGGGAAAGCCGCCTCGAGGCGGTCACCACCACCGGAACGATAGCGGCCTGCTGGATCGCCGTCGACCTCGCCACATCCCGGCTCGCGGGTCTTCCCGGAATATCGACGAACCTGGCGGACGCCGCCTCGCGCGCTTTATCTTCCTTAGCCGGGACCGGAGCCGCAGGGGCGCTGTCGCTCGCATTCAATTCGCTCGTTCTGGCGGGCCCCGCCGCACTACTGGCGGTCGTCCTCGCCGTCTCGAGAAACGGGAAACGCGGAGCTCCCGCCGGAAACGGATCCTCTTCAGACGGCCCTGGACCGGGGACCATGAGATTCCTCCTGGTTACCGCCGCCTCCGCCGCCGTATTCATATTTCTGGCGGCGCCGAGGATCCGCGGAGGCTTGAGGTGGGAGCTCGTAGTCCCCGCCTCTGCCGCCATGGCCGTCTATGCAGCCGCGGCGCTGCGGAGCAGGGCCGCATCACTGAAGGAGTTCAAGGCCGCCGCCGCCGCACTTGCAGCTCTCGGCCTCTTCCATCTGATACCGGTCGTTGTCACGAACTTCTCGCTCGAGGCGGGCGAGAGAAGGATCCTCGACCTGCCACTCCCGGCCGGGAAGGCCGAGACGGTGATCGGAGCCCAGGCCTGGTACGCGAGGGATTACGGGAAGGCCGCCGAATGGTGGTCCGACGCTGCCGGGAAGGATCCGGAAAACGCCGGTATATTGCACAGGCTCGGCATGGCGGAGATGAAGCTGGAGAATCCGCTCGACGCGATCACCTTTTTTCACAGAGCGTCGACGATCGACCCGGAGAACCATGTCTACAGGACGGCACTGGCCGAGGCGTATATCGAGCACCGGTGGTTCACAGAGGCCTCGCAGGAGCTGGAGACGCTCGTATCGGAGTTCCCCGACAGCGCCAGGCTGTGGACGCGCCTCGGTTACGCCCGCAATCACGGCAACATGTATCAGGGGGCGGGCGAGGCCTACGAAAGGGCCCTGGAGCTTGATCCTGAGAACAGGGAATACGCGAGGAACCTCACCTCGGCAGTCCTGAACAGGGGGGCCGAGTTCCAGAAAAACGAGGATTATAACGGTGCGAGGAAGATGTACCGGTATGCAAGGAGGCTCTTCCCGGCCGACTGGGTCTCGCTGAACAACCTCGCCACTCTGGAAATGGAGCTGGGTGAATGGGAAAGGGCACGGAAAATACTGGCGAGGGCGCTGCAGGAACATGTGCAGATACCTCAGCTTCATTTCAACATGAGCGTTGTCCTGGAAAATCTCGGCGAATACGGGGCGGCGCTCGAGCACCTTCGGTCGGCGGCCCGGCTCGACAGGCTCAACCCGCCCACGCACGCGCATGGCGAGAGGCTCATGAGAAAGGCCGGGGAAGCTGTCCCCCGGCCGTAATCACTCAGGAAGAATCCCAGCGAAGCCCGCCGCGCACTCCTTCTGCGATATTGGACAGATGGTCCCCGATCTTCTCGAAACAGTCGACACAGTCGATGAAGATTATTCCGGAGATTATATTGCAGGAGCCCTCGTTGAGTCTCATCACATGAGACTTCCGCAGCGAGCGTTGCAGCCTGTTCAGCTCCTCCTCCTTGATCAGGGCTTCCCTGGCGGCATCGAGATCGTCAGCCCCCAGTCCCCTGGACACGTCGTCAAGCATGTCGACTACGATCTTGTACATGCCATCGAGCTCATCTATCGCCATGCCCGAGAAGCTCAGGTCCTTGTCGTTGCGGCGCTGGCCGAGCTCGACTATGTTGACCGCGTTGTCGGCGATCCGCTCGATGTCGTTGACCGAATGGATCAAGACGGGGATCTGTTCGGCCTCCTCCTTCTCCAGCCCCTCCATCGATATGTCGATCATGTAGCGGGTGATCTCGGCCTGCAGATTGTCGACGGCCTGCTCGCGCCGGTCTACCTTCTTCGCCAGCTCGGCGCTTCCCGACCTGTACATCTCATAAGCGTCCTTCAGGGCCGATCCCGAGAGGTCAAGCATCCTGATGATCTCTTTCTTGCTCTGTTCGAGCGCGATCGGCGGCGTCTCGAGGAGATGCTTCTCGAGGTATTGCGGTTCGAAATCGACCACATCCCCCGTTGGCTTGATCAACCTCTCGACCACCTTTTGAATCGCCGGGATAAACGGGAAGAAGATCAAAACGTTGAAGACGTTGAAGACCGAGTGGGCGAGAGCGATGTGTAACATAATATTGTTCTGGCCGATCCCCCCGGGCACCATCCACTGTATTAAACGGCTGTACCACCCCGTATACAGAAAGATCAGCATATACAGCGTACCGAACACGTTGAACAGGGTGTGCGACCAGGCGACCCTCCTCGCCCCCGTTGAGCCCCCGATCCTGGCGATCTGCGCGGTGATCGTTGTACCGATATTGTCGCCCAGTATGATCGGGATCGCCGAGGGAAAGTCGATCAGTCCATTGAGGGCGAGTATCTGGACAAGGGCGATCGTGGCGCTGGAACTCTGGAGAAGTACCGTGATAATGGTCCCCACCAACACGCCGAGGATCGGATACCTGCTGAAGTTGACCATGATATCCATGATCCGCTGGCTACTCTCGAGCGGCATGAAGGCGTCCTTCATGAAACCGATCCCCACGAAGAGAACGCCGAATCCGAACAGGACCTCTCCCCACTGGCGAACGACCGGTTTTCGCGCTACGACCATCGCCAGGAACCCCATGCCTACCGCAGGGAGTGCGTAATGCGTGATCTTGAATACCGCGAAGAAGCTCACCAGCCAGGCGGTAAAGGTCGTTCCGATATTGGCGCCGAAGACGACGGGAATGGCCTGCTTGAATGTGAGCAGACCAGCGTTGACGAATCCGACCACCATCACCGTCATCGCGCTGCTGCTCTGGATCAGGGCGGTGACTCCCGTCCCGACGAGAAGCGCGATCAGCCTGTTCCTGGTCAGGTGCGAGAGGATGTTCCTGAGGCGGTCGCTCGCCACCTTTCTCAGGCCCTCGGACATGAATTTCATGCCGAAGAGAAAGAAACCGAGACCGCCGATCAGTTGGAAAGTCAGGTCCTGAAACAAACCTTGTCTCCTCAGTCTGCCTGGAAATCGTGCGTAGACCCGGCCGGGCCTCGCCCGGCTGATGCCTGAATAATCTTCGAATCAACTCCAACGACCGAAAGGACCCTAACAATAATCAAACAATCCCACTGCTACAAGAATAAATGTCACCCTGCAGGCATGTTTCTGGCTATTTTCGGGGCGGAAACAGGGGGGGACTCCCCGCTGCCACGGGGGCATAATTCATTTGCCCATCCCCCTGTAATTGCATATAATGCACCGAACTCCATATGAGAGGCGTACCCGTGTACCGCACGATCCGGACAATTCATGCGATACTGGCGATCTCGACCGCGGCCGCTCTTGCAGCCTGGGCTGGAAGCGCCTCCATCTTCATAAATTTCCCCTCGATATCGCCCGACGGTGACGGCGTCAGGGACGAGATGACCGTCTCGGTAAACCTCTCATCCCAGGTCGACACACTGATCGTGACGG
>JAUWMD010000308.1 GCA_030613345.1 Candidatus Krumholzibacteriota bacterium | reverse complement strand
AAAACGATCACGGAGCCGCTTCGAAAGCTCTGGAGTCATGGAATCATGTCGGAATCAATAAATTGGGCCTGATCCATATAGAGTATCTTACAATGCTGGCAAGCGCCTATCGCCTGGCCGGTCAGACAGAAAAAGCTGCGGAAGTCCCTCGTCGGCCTGCGACCACATATCGAGGAAGGTCTTGTATTCCCGCTGGGCGTCGTCCGGCCGCTCCATCTCCTCGTAGAGCTTCCCGAGCTCGTAGTGGGAGAGGGCGTGGCCTCCATACAGCCTCAGCATATCCTTGTGGACCTCTACGGCTTCAGCGGGGTGCCCCGCCATCTGGTGTGCTCTCGCGAGGATCTCCATGTACTCTATGCCGTGAAGCGACCCCAGCGGGATTCCATGATCAGATCGTATCTTCTGCAACAAGACCAATACCGTTTCGGGATCTCTCTCGGAGAGCGCTACCGTGGCATCGATCTTAAACGCCGTATAGTTAGCGAAACCTCCCCAGTATGGTTCGGCGGCCCTCAGTTCTTCTGCGGCTGCCCCTGCAGCTTCGATAGAATCAAGGGCTGCGAGAGCCAACCCTTTGTTGACAAGAGCTCGCAGTTTCGCAATTCGATTATCGGAATCTCTCATTTTTCTGGCCCAGGCGAGGACCTCCTTTGCTCTTCTGATGCGTAATAGAAGAGAGTTTCTTGGCGAATAATAATACCGCAGTTCACTTTCCATGTCGGTCGCATATCGCCTTGACCGGTCGAGAGTTGCAAAAGCCTCCGTGAAACGACCCGCTTCCGTGTAGAGAACGCAAAGGCCGGGGTATATGTTCACCGTCTGATTGTAAATAAACAAACGGTCATGATCTGTCAGGTCGCTCCTTTCGAGGATCCGCTCGTAAGCCTCGATTGCGCCGGGGATATCCCCCCTGAAATACCTGCTCGCGCCAAGTCCAAACTCCGCCCACCAGTAATCGGGATCCATGCTCAGTAGCCGGTCAAATACGGCATCGGCGCTGTCGGGCAAACACATCCACAGATATATCAATCCCAGATCTTCAACAGCGCTAGGATTGAGGGGATGTTGCCGAGCCTGAGCTTTTACGGCTTCGAGCGCCTGATCCAGCCGACCATCCATTGCCAGACTTAACCAGTGTATTCTGCTGAAAGCGATGTCGTCCGGATACAGCTCCATTCCTTTTTCAGCAATCCGCAAAGCTTCCGGCGCATACCAGTTCCCATACAATTTCGACATCAGGCTTTCGAGCACATCGCGGTCGTCAGACCATCGCTCGAGGAGCTTTCTGTGGGTATCGAGCGCGTCATGTATCCGGTAGTCGACCCAATAGCGCCATGCCTCGAGGAGCATGAGATCCTTCGTTCCCAGCCGCGAACGGTGCTCCCAGGCCTTGTCCGCATAGGTCCGGGCCTGCCCGCTTTCACGCGTATAGTAGCGGCTGAGCTCGTAATAGGCCTTCGCGAATGTAGTATCTATAGTTACGGCTCTCTGGAGATGTTCCAGTTCTTCTTCGTAATGGCCCTCCTCCCGCGCGAGCAGTCCCGCCATGTAATGCCTGTAGGCCTGGGGGTCGGCCGTTGTCAGCTCAGCCACCGATCTTGTTGGTTCAGAGATCTCAACCCCGCATTGCTCGGTCAGAAGCGGCAGGATGTTCTCGACGATCCTGTCGGCGAGCTCGGTCAGCTCTTCCCCCGGCATCCTTTGCGCGGCGAGACTATGGCCGTTTCTGACGTCCACCAGATGCCATGCCACGTATGCGTTCTCCCCCGACATGATCTGCCCCGAGAGCAGCATACTCGCCCCCGATTCCCTGGCCACCTCGAGCGCCTCACTGTCCTCGATCGGTCCGCGCTTCGCGCCGAAGAGCCGGCGGCGGATGTCCTGCAGGTAGGTCGGGCTGACGATGCGGCAGGGGCTGTTCTCCACCAGTCCCGTATGGACAAGGCCGGTGAGCCCGGCGGAGAAGGTGTGGTCGCCGGAATCGGCGAGGTCGGTGAAATCTACCACCGCAAGAAGGGTTTCCTCAGCCCGTGCCGGCGCCCGGAGGCGGGATATGACAAATACGGACGCCGCCACGACAAGCACGATCATCACCGCCACTGCAGCTATCCGCAACTTCCCTCCTGTGCCGTGCACTGTTCCTTTTCGTCCTGCGTGAGAGGATGTGATCGCCGATCTCTCCCTGAATCTCTCCAGGTCCTCAGCGAGTTCCAGAGCGCTTTGATACCTGTCGGAAGCTTCCTTCGCCAGCGCCCTGTCGACGACATCCTGTAGCCCCTCCGGCAAATCTCCCCGGCATGCTGAAATCGGTTCCGGCTGTTCATGCACGATCTCGTAGAGCAGGGCAGCCTCGTGCTCGCCCCTGAACGGCGGGCTTCCCGACAGCATTTCACAGAGAATTACTCCCAGAGAGAAGATGTCGCTGCGGTGGTCGACTTCCTCGCCCTTTGCCTGCTCCGGGCTCATGTAAGCGGCCGTACCGAGAGTGCTGCCCTCGATCGTCAGCCTTGTGCTGCCGGCGAGCTTGGCCAGCCCGAAGTCGATTATCTCCGCCCTCCCGTCCTTCGTTATGAGGATATTCGAGGGCT
>JAUWMD010000078.1 GCA_030613345.1 Candidatus Krumholzibacteriota bacterium | reverse complement strand
GCAGGGTCCTCGATCGCGTCGGTCCTGGCGATGCTCTTTTCGAGGTCCGCGATATCCTCCCTTATACTCGCCCTGCGGGCCTTGATTATCTCGATCCCCTTTTTGCCTTTCCTCGCCCTGCGGAAATAGACCTGGATATTTCTCTCGGGATCGAGGGCGGGATCGAGGGGTATCGTGATCTCTTCTTCGCCGGAGAAGTCGATCACGGTGATCTCCTTCATTCCCGTCCTGAGCCTGTGCCGCCATGTGACGAGCAGGTTTCCCATGTAACGGAATTCCTCGGCTCGTCTGGCCGACTCGAGATCCTCCTCGACATTGGCAAGAAGGCGACGGGTCTTCTTCAGCGCGCGGCGAAGATGCTTCGACGCTGCTTTTTTCAGCCAGACGGTGAATACGGGGAGGACCTTTTCCTCGTTTCTCGTGTAGAAGACGGTGGTCATATCCTTCGGGCTTTCCGGTCTCGGATCGAAGGGAATTGCGACCGGGAACACGGCGCATATCCCCCGTTCTCCCGATGCGGGGAAATCGTAGATCTTCCATTCGAAGTCGCCCGATGACAATCTCGCGCCGATCGCCATGATCGAATCTGTCAGTCCTTCCGGGTCGGACGCGAAGCCCGTCGCGAGAGCCCTCGCGAGAACCGGATCGATTCCGCTCACCGTTCGGACGAGCAGGGAGGAGAGCTCTTTCGTGCCGTCGGCGGCTTCTCCGGGGATGTCCGCCGAACGATCGAATTTCCACCCGGCCGGAAGTCCGAGAAGCGACCAGCTCTGCGGCGGAGGGAGCTGGTCCGGCGAGCCGGGTGGACGGGTCCCCGGAGTGCCGAAAGTCTCGAGGGCGCGACCGGTCCCCTCCCTGAAGAGGGCCGCGCTGCGGAATACCGGAGAGAGATCTATTCTCATCGTCAGGCCGCCGGTCTCGCCCCAGTTCCCCTTCTCTTCGAAATGCAGGAGGATAACGCGGGCGAGTCCGAGAGGTTCGACCGATGTGACCTCCGCGCCGGCAAGGTCGCCGAAAAGGGGCTGTGATACCTCTTCGGGAAGCAGGCGGCCTTCGCCGGGGATGATCTCCGATTCCCTCCCCACGCTGACGAGGTGCAGGAAGCGGCGCCCCTCCCCGGAGAAGGCGATCGTCATCCCGCCGGCGAACCTCACGGCCGATTCGACGATCCTTCCCCGCAGCAGGGGATCGAGCTCAAGGGCAAGCACGTATGCGGTCATCGCGTTCACAGATTGAATCATAAGTACAGGCGGCGCGTGTGTCAAATCGAACCGGTAATGTCGAATCTATGGACAGGGTGGCCGGATGACTGTACTATCACGACCGGAGCGGACGCAATCTGGAAGGAGAATATCGGATGGTGACCAGCATGACCGGGTATGGAAAGGGTTCCGCACCGGTCGGAAACGGAAAGATCGTGGTCGAGATAAGGACCGTCAATCACAGGTTCATAGACTTCTCGATAAGGGTCCCCAGGCCCATGAACGGATACGAGAAGGAGATCGAGAAGGCCGTCAGGCGCAAGGTCAGACGCGGCCACGTCTACGTGAATGTCGTTTTCGACAAGGGATTCGAATCGACCTCCTCGGCGGTAAACAAACAGCTTCTCAGGAAGACATACAGGGAGCTGACCGCCTTTGCGAAGAAGGAAGGAATACCGGGGGACCTCGAGATAGGCACCCTGCTTCTGCTGCCCGACATGTTCATACCGGAAATCGACACTATATCCCCAGTGAAGCTCAAGGCCGCCCTGAAGAAGGCCCTCGTCGAAGCGGTCGACCGGTGCGCCGCCATGAGGAACAGAGAGGGGAAAACGCTTCAGGCAGATATGAAGAAGAGGCTGAGGGATATCTCGAAGGTAACCGTGAAGATCGACAAGAGGACGCCGAAGGCCCTGGAGGATACCCTCGCGAGGGCGCGCAGGCGGCTGGCGAACCTCGTCGGCAGGAGCGAGATCCGGGACGACAGGTGGGCCATCGAAGCGGCGGTGCTCGCCGAGAAGACCGATTTCGCGGAGGAGCTGGTGAGGCTTAACAGTCACCTCGGAGAGTTCGGTGCGGCGCTCGACAGGGGCGGCGAGATATCGAAGAAACTCACTTTCCTGCTCCAGGAGATCCACCGGGAAGCAACGACGATGGGAAACAAGGCGGCCGACCCCGGGATCATCAGGGACTGCCTCGCTATCAAGGAGCAGGTCGAGAAGATTAGGGAACAGGTCCAGAACCTCGAGTGACGGGACGGGAAGAAATGGCACCGGGAGAGCCCCTGATAGTAGTCATATCAGGCCCTTCGGGGGCCGGCAAGTCGACCGTCGCAAAAAGGGTGCTCGAAAAGTCGCCCGGACTGGTCAGGTCGGTCTCGGTGACGACCCGCGGGCCAAGGGTCGGCGATGTCGATGGCGAGGACTACTATTTCGTGTCGCCGGAGGAGTTCGCCGCCAGACGTGACGCGGGCAGGCTCCTCGAATGGGCGGAGGTTCACGGCAACCTCTACGGCACGGAGGCGGAGCAGGTCGACCTGTCGATCGCAGGGGGAAGGAGCGTCCTTCTCGAGATAGACGTCCAGGGAGGCACGAGCGTCAAGGCCGCCCGCCCCGGGGCGGTGCTGATATTTCTTCTCCCGCCATCGGACGGGACCCTCGAGGAGAGACTGAGGGGCAGGGGCACGGACGACGAGGCGGTCATCCTCAGACGGCTCGAAAACGCCCGTAAAGAGCTCGAATCGGCAAAGGACTACGATTACCGGGTCGTGAACGACGATCTTGACAGGTGCGTCGGAGAGGTCATGGGGATCATTGAGGCCGAAGCGGAGAAAAACGGCGCGGACGGCCCTCCGGTCCCCGGGTGATTAGGTGTTGATAAATCGCCGGATTTGTATTAGTAATATATATTCTGACAAATTGAGACAGAGAGGTTTAACTGATGGATAAGGAAGCAATGGAAAAGATACTGGAACGTATAGACAACCGGTACGAAGCGATCAGGGTGATCGCCAAAGAGGCGCGCAGGATAAATACGATTATCCGGCTCTCCGGAGAAGAGATCGAGGAAAAACCTACCACTATCGCGATCAAGCGCACGATCGATGGGAAAGTGAAATTCAAGTATGACCAGCAGGAGGAGCAGGAGTAGGGGGGAAGGTGGCCTCGAAGGCAGAAAGATCCTGCTTGCAGTCACCGGAGGAATTTCCGCTTACAAGTCTGCTTTTCTCGTCAGGTCGCTCGTTCGGGCAGGCGCGGTTGTCAGGGTGCTGATGACAGGCGCGGCCACCAGGTTCGTGACTCCGCTTACATTCGAAGTCCTCTCGGGGAATCCGGTCCCGATGGACATGTTTGCCTCGCGCTCCGACGCGCCGGTCGAGCATGTCGAGCTGGCCGCCTGGGCAGATGCCGTCGTTATCGCGCCGGCAACGGCCGATTTCATCGGAAAAGTCGCGGGCGGCCTCGCCGACGACCTGCCTTCGGCGGTCGTATGCGCCGCGCGATGCCCCGTCTGGCTTGCTCCCGCGATGAACGACGGGATGTGGGACAACCCGGCCGTTCGCCGTAATATCCGCATACTGGCCGATGACGGCAGGCGTATCATCGATCCTGGCGAGGGTGACCTCGCCTGCGGCACGAGAGGCGCCGGCCGGATGGCGGAGCCAGAGCATATTATCTCCGAGCTCGCATTGTCCTTCGGACCCGGCCCACTCGAGGGTGTCCGCATGCTCATAACCGCGGGACGGACCGAAGAAGAAATAGACCCTGTCAGATATATATCGAACCGCTCGAGCGGGAAGATGGGATTCGCGCTTGCCCGCCACGCGGCGGAGCTCGGGGCGGAGGTGACACTGATTCACGGGCCCGTGGACGTGTCGCCGCCGGCGGTGAGCGCCGTTACACGGATAGGCAGCTCTGCGGAGATGAAGAATGCCGTCTCGAAGGCCTTCCCGAAATGCGACGTGCTGATCATGGCGGCTGCCGTCGCGGATTATACGCCCGCCTCGAAAGCGCGCGGAAAGATCAGAAGGGGCGCGGGCGGGATGTCGCTCGATCTCGAGCCGACAGCAGATATCCTGGCCGGGCTGGCCGGCAGGAAGAAGGACGGCCAGGTCGTCGTCGGATTCGCGCTGGAGAGTGAAGATGGAGAAGCCTCCGCACGCAGAAAGGGAGTGGCGAAGGGGTGCAACTACATCATACTGAACATGATCGGCGACGGGACGGGCTTCGGCACAGACACGAACAGGATCACGGTATTCAGGGGAAAAAGGAAGATCGCCGAGACCGGTCTCGTGACCAAGTCCGAGGCGGCCTCTGCGATACTCGAGATACTGTCGAAAGACAGGCATGTGAAAAAGGCGGCAGGATGAGCGGGGAGCATGATACCCGGCGGGCAGAGATCATCAGGCATTTGAGGCGGCGGGGTTCGCTGTCGGGAGGCATCGTATACATGGCCTCCGGCGCACGGAATGTCGTGGAGAAAGCGAAGGCTCCGGTGGCCGCACCCGCGGAGATCATCGTCAAGACATCTCCTGCGAAGCCTTCCGGGGAAGGCTTCACGAGGGATACGAGGCCTTCGACCGGGAAGGGGCTTTTCGCCGCCGCCGAAAATGGACCGGATGTCCTCGATGTCGACCTTGCCGGCCTGGAGAAAATGGTAGCCGGCTGTACAAAGTGCAGGCTTCACGAGACGAGGACCAATACCGTCTTCGGGGACGGGAACCGGTCGGCGAGGCTCGTCTTCATCGGAGAGGCGCCCGGCAGGGACGAGGACATGCAGGGCCTGCCTTTCGTCGGCAGGGCCGGCAAGCTTCTCGACAGGATGATAGCCGCGATGGGCTTCTCCCGGGAGGACGTCTACATAGCGAACATCCTGAAGTGCCGCCCGCCGGGCAACAGGAATCCGAAGGAAGACGAAGTCACCGCCTGCGAGAAGTATCTCGTGAGGCAGATAGAGCTGATAGACCCCGTGCTGATATGCGCCCTGGGAAGGGTGGCAGGCCAGAACCTGCTCGGGACGAGGGCGACCCTGCGTGTCCTGAGGGAGGGTATACATCATTACAACGGGATACGCGTCGTGGTGACCTACCATCCCGCGGCCCTGCTGAGGAATCCGAACTGGAAGAAGGATGCGTGGGACGACCTGCAGATGCTCAAGGCGCTTCATGACGAATTCACGGGCGCGAGCACGTAATTCACGGGCGCAGGCGGGGAGAAATAGGGTACGATACGTGAAGCGGAAGGCGATCGTATGGCTCGGGACATGAACCTCATGACGGACACGGACATGATCGAGAAGCTGCCTCCTCAGGCGACCGAGGCGGAAAGGGCAGTCCTCGGCGGGATACTCCTCGAGCCGGAGGCGTCTACGCGCGCGATCGAGGTCGTCCTGCCGGAAGCCTTCTACCACCCGGCGCATGCGAGGATCTACAGGGCGATGGTGGCCCTCTTCGTAAAACACGAACCGATCGACGTGATGACCCTGTCGGAAGAGCTTCGCAAGTCGGGCGATCTCGAGTCTGCCGGCGGTATCGCTTTTCTTACCGAGCTCGTCGACAGCGTCCCGAGCGCGGCCAACATCGAGCATTACGCAAAGATCGTCCTCGACAAGTACATCCTGAGGCAGCTGATCAGCGCGTCCTCCAATATTGCGCGCGAGTGTTACAGGGCTGAGCACGATGCCGGCACGATCCTCGACGAGGCCGAGCAGAAGATCTTCCGCGTCTCGGAATCGAGGATCAGCCAGGGATTCGCCCATATCAAGGACATCCTCAAGGAGAGGTTCGAGGAGATACAGCGCGTCCACGAGTCGCGCGAGAGCATCACCGGCCTCTCGACCGGGTTCATCGATCTCGACAAGTTCACGGCCGGGTTCCATCCGGGCGACCTCGTGATCATCGCCGGCCGGCCCTCTATGGGAAAGACGAGCTTCGCGCTCAACATCGCCCAGCATGTCGGGCTGGACGAGAAGAGACCCGCGGCGATCTTCCGCCTCGAGATGTCGAAGGAGCTTCTTGTGCAGAGGCTTCTCTGCTCGGAGGCACAGGTCGACGCGCAGAAGGTAAGAAGGGGATTCACCTCGGCGAAGGACATCGAGCGGCTTACCAATGCCGCCGGCCTCCTTTCAGAGGCGCCGCTCTTTATAGACGATACGCCCGCGATCACCACGCTCGATATCAGGGCGAGGGCCAGAAGGTTGAAGGTCGAGAGAGACATATCGCTGATAATCGTCGACTACCTGCAGCTCGTGCGGACGAGCGAGAGGAGCGAGAACAGGCAGCAGGAGATCTCGTCGATCTCGAGGTCGATGAAGGCGCTTGCCAAGGAGCTTGGTGTGCCGGTCGTCGCCCTGTCCCAGCTCTCGAGGGCGGTGGAGGCCCGCGGCGGGGACAAAAGGCCTGTGCTCTCCGATCTCAGGGAGTCGGGCGCGATCGAGCAGGACGCCGACCTCGTCCTCTTCCTCTATCGCCCCGAGTTCTACGACCCGGGCGACCCGGAAAAGGAAGGAAAGGCCGAGCTGATAATAGGCAAGCAGAGAAACGGTCCCACAGGCACCGTAAACCTGATGTTCGAGAAACAGTACACGAGGTTCCGCTCGCTCGATACGTCCCACGTCCCCGAGGCGGACGGGGTATTCTGAGTGCGGACGGGAACATGGACTGCCTGACCGGAGGCGCCCCTTGAAGATCTTTGCAATGCTCGGAAGGTTCTTCCTCGGGTTCATCGAGGAGATCGGCGGCATGTTCCTCCTGCTGTGGCGCGTGATTCAGCTCGCTCCCAGGCTCTTCAGGAATATCGGCAACATCCTCATCCAGATGGAGAAGATCGGCATCGGCTCGATCCCACTCGTCCTGATCACCTCGGTATTCGTAGGGGCGGTGGCATCGGTACAGGCGGCGTACCAGTTCCAGGGATATATCCCGCTGAGGTTTCTCGGCGCGGTCGTCGGGAAGTCTGTCACACTGGAAGTCGGCCCGGTGCTTACCGCGCTCGTCGTCGGGGGGCGTGTCAGCGCGGCCATAGCCGCTGAAGTCGGGACGATGAAGGTAACAGAGCAGATCGACGCGATGGAGATGATCGCGATCGACCCGGTCGAGTACCTCGTACTGCCGAGACTTGTCGCAGCCACGCTGATGCTCCCGGTGCTCACCGTGTTCGCCGATTTTCTCGCGCTCGTAGGAGGGATGGTTGTTGCCAGGCTCGCCGTCGGCGTGAGCTTCAGCACGTTTGAAGACGGACTGACGATGTTTTTCAGGTACCAGGACCTCGTCGGCGGACTTCTCAAGACATTCGTATTCGGATTCATCATAGCGTTCATGGGGTGCTACAATGGATTCAGGACGAAGGGAGGGGCGGAGGGCGTCGGCATGTCGACGATGAAGGCCGTTGTCTCATCGTGCCTTCTGATCCTCATCACCAACTACCTGCTCGCCTTCCTGATCTTCAGTGTGATATTCGCGCCCGATTGATGGAAAGCGGAACGGAGCGGTTTTGAACGGGATCTGCGAAGGACCGATAATCAGCATCAGGGGCCTCCACAAGCGGTTCGGTCCGCAGGAGGTGCTCACCGGCGTCGATCTTGATATCGGCTCGTGCGAATCGCTCGTGATCCTCGGACGGAGCGGATGCGGGAAGAGCGTCTTGCTGAAGCTCATCACCGGGCTGATCAAGCCCGACCAGGGTTCTATCCTTTTTGAGGGCGAGGATAGCACGAAGTTCAACAGGCAAAAGCTTTTTGATATGAGAATGAACTTTGGTATGCTTTTCCAGAGCGCTGCCCTGTTCGATTCGATGACCGTGGGCGAGAACGTCGGTCTCCCGCTGGTAAAGCACGTGCACAAGTCGGACGAGGAGATAAGAGAGATAGTGCTGGAGAAGCTCAGGCTGGTCGGCCTGACCGACGTCTACGACAGTTACCCCGCGGCGCTGAGCGGCGGGATGAAGAAGAGGGTGGGCCTGGCAAGGGCCGTGGTCATGGAGCCCCAGGTCGTCCTCTACGACGAGCCGACCACGGGGCTCGACCCGATAATGGCCGACGTCATCAACACAATGATCAGGGAGCTCCAGCACGAGCTCGACATCACGTCGATCGTCGTGACGCACGACATCAACAGCGCCTACAGGGTGGGCGACCGGATGACGATGCTTCACGAAGGGAAGATCATTTATTCCGGCACTCCGGAGGAGATGAGGGGAACGGACAACGAGATTGTAAGGCAGTTCATAGAGGGACGCGCAGAGGGTCCTGTCAGGGCCGTATAGGCCCCGTGATGCGGGTGAATATCAGGAGAGGCAGATGGAATACAAAGCGCTCGAGCTGAAAGTCGGATTCACGGTCTTCATCGCGATACTCGTCTTCTCGGTAGGGATGATGTGGCTCGAGGGATTCAAGCTGCGCGGCGAACGGTACGAGATACACGCGGTATTCCCGATGGTGGGAGGCGTCAACTCCGGCGATGCCGTCAACGTGAACGGCGTCGAGAAGGGCGAGGTCGCCAGGGTCGACCTGCGAGAGCGCGACGTGATCGTGACGATGGCGATCGGAATCGAGACGAAGGTCCCCGAGGACTCGAAGATCGTCCTGCAGACGCAGGGGATCATGGGAGAGAGGATCGTGACGATCATCATCGGCCGGTCCGACGTGATGCTCGAGCCTGGCTCGATGATCGAGGGCGTCTACGACCCCGGGGTTTCGGAGGCGCTGGCGTCGATGGGCAAGGTGATGGAGGACCTTCACTGGCTGGCCGCCGACATAAGGGAGATCGCCAAGGTCCTCAGGGGAGAGGAGATCGCAGAGACGCTGAAGAACCTCGCCGAAGCGAGCGAGCAGATCAGCACCATGATCAGGGATCTCTCGCCTGATCTCAAGACGGGAGCAGCCGCTTTCAGCGAGACCGCTGTCAGGGCAGATTCGATGATGGCGCGTAACGAGGCGAAGTTTGACAGCATCATTGTCAACCTCGACAGGGCGACGAAGAAGATGCCCGCCCTCGCCGAAAGCATCGGCGAGCTGACCGCCGCGCTGAAGGACGTGACCGACAAGCTCAACGACACCGACAGCACCATGGGCGCCCTGCTGAACGACAAGGAGCTGCTACACAAGCTCGAATCGGCTATCACCGGACTCGATGAGCTTGTCACCGACATAAAGGCAAACCCGAAGAAGTATCTGAAGATCGAGGTGTTTTAATGGATGACGAGAAGATCGTCTGCCTCGTCGCGGCGGCGGGGAGAGGCAAGAGGTTCGGACGGGAGCAGCCGAAGACGTTTCATCCGGTCGAGGGCCTGACGCTCCTCGTCAGGTCGCTGAAGAGCCTGAACGCCTGGGACGGGATATCGCGTTTCGTGGTGATGGTCCCCGAGGGATGGGAACAGCAGGCCGAGGAGGATCTGGCGGAGAACTTCACAGGCATCGAAGCCGCGGTGACGGCCGGCGGGGAGACGAGGCAGGAGTCGGTCGCGATAGGCCTCGAAGCGGCGGGCGACGCCGATATTATCCTCGTACACGACGCTGCGAGGCCGTTCGTGTCCCCGGCGCTGATAGAACGCGTGGTCGCGGGCGTGCGGGAGGCGGGCGCCGCGGTACCGGCCCTTCACATGACCGACACACTAGGAAGGCTGAGGGGAGAAGAGCTCGATGCTATCGTGCCGAGGGACCGCGTAGTCGGCATTCAGACCCCGCAGGGGTTCAGGATCGAAGTCCTGCGGAAGGCGTTCGAGGCCGCCGAAGGGTCGGAGCAGAAGATGAGCGACGAGAGCTCCCTCGTGCTCGCGGCGGGGATGCCCGTCAAGGTCGTCGACGGCGAGAGGTGGAACGTAAAGGTCACCGTAAAGGACGACATCGAGATAGTGACGAGCTTTATCTCGGGCACAAAACTCGAGTTTTCCCGTTCGGATGAGGACTGATACGGAGTATCGGGAATGAGGATCGGAATAGGATACGACATACATCCACTGGTCGAGGGCA
>JAUWMD010000085.1 GCA_030613345.1 Candidatus Krumholzibacteriota bacterium | reverse complement strand
CCCTGCTTGATGCTGTAACCCTCGCTCTCCGGGCCGATCGTGGCACGGAGACCGATATCGCCGTAATTTAAGCTGCCCGCATCGAGTGCGAGGAACGACGATCCGGTGTTGCTGATGAAGTTCTTGTTCGTCTCCATCGGGCCGGAATTATCGTACGGGATGGGATAGTTATACCCCGGTGTCGAGAGATCGGCGTAGATATAAACCGGATCTCCCGCTGAGACCGCGACGTGAACCGGCAGGTCGATAGTGTAGTAGCCTGCCTCGTTTACCGTTCCGGTGAACGGGCCGGCGAGAAGAGTGGTGGGCATGCTCGAGCCGTTGAAATCGTCGTATAGCGAGACCGTGTATGTCGTCGGGCCGGAAGTGGCCCAGAAGTGGAGCGAGTATACAGACTCGTCGGCGTTCTGAGGCGTTATCGCCACTACGGCATAGTCGTGAGTATCGCTGTAACCGATGCTGGACCACCATCCCCATTCGTCCCAGTAATAAGTCGTCATGTTCGGATCATTATCCCTGTAGCCGGTGATCACGTTCGAGTTCGAACCGATCTGTGCGCTTCCGTATTCGATGTAGAAGAAACCGTTGTCGCCCCAGGCGGTCCCCCAGGAGTTCTTGACGATCCAGCCACCGACCCCGATGCCGCAGAGGTCATCGTCCCATCCAACGATCAGTACGGCGTGGTTCGAGAGCTCGGCGCCACCGTAGCTGAGGCAGCCGGTGCCGTCGTACGAGCTGAATCCGGGGAACGAGGCGTACATCGATGTGTAGACCGGCCCGTACGTCTGCACCGCCGCCTTGATCGCGTCGACGTCGTTCGCGATGACCTTCCACTCGGTCACCTGCTTGAGATAGGTGCACGATGGATTGATGCATGTCGGCAGCGGGCATCCGCCCGGGTAGGGATCGCATGACTCATCGACCGAGCCGAGCAGCGCGAGGTAGTTAGTCGACATCCACGCATTACCGCCTGCATTACAGTCGTTTGCTGTTACGTTGCATGCCTGGATATTGAGCTCGGAGTAGTCGTAGACGACGCTCTCGTCGAGCAGGACCTTCGATTCGAGGTCCCCGAGCGCGCCGAAGGCCCAGCACGTCCCGTAGGGATTCTGGTTCTTGACCGGTGTGACACCGCTCATCGTCCTCCAGTCCCACGAGGCCGCCGGCGCCCTCAGCATACCGGGCATCGGCTTGATATGGCTCAGGTCGTGGGGAGGCCTCACATACCCGAACTCCGTCGGGCCCGAGGGGAAAACTGTGTAATTTTTCGGAGCGGCCGTCGGTTGCTGTGCGAACGCATCCGACGAGACGGCCGCCGCAAGTGTCACGGCGACAAGAAGCAGCAATAATCTTGTTCTCATCCTTCGATCTCCCTGGTTAATTCAGCACCATTCGCGACAGTTTTAAAGGCGGTTTCAGCCGGCCCGTCCCACCTCCTCCATGGGCATGCCTGTCTCTCGTATTTAAGCCTGTTCCCATCGATCATTCGGTTCACAGGCGTCCATTGTATCAAATATCTCACCATATATCAACGATTTATAACATCCCGTGATTTCCGATGGCCTGCCGGGCGAGCCTTTTCCGCTGGAACGGATCCGCCGGATGGGGTATCTTATCACTTCCTGGCAAGAAGCATAACAACAGGGAGGGGTAGATGACATCCTCCGGGTACCGTTTCCCGGCCCGGTTACCGACGGGTCTCGCGATTCTGATATTCACCGCCGCTTCGGTCCTGCCGCCGGCCTGCGCATCTGCCGAACCGGTCTTCGGCAGGCGTTATCCGTCGGCGAGGATATATGCCCTCGGCAGCGGCTTCGCCGGGATCATCCCCGATCAGCTGACCGATCTCACGCTCAATCCGGCACGTGCATGGGACGCGGAATCGTTTACGATCAACTACGGCTTCAGGAATCCATACGGCCGGTCTCTCCCGTTCCCGGCCGCCGACGAGGACCTGGAGCTGGATTTCCATACGATGAATACCAGCGGCACTAACGAGATCAGGTTGTTCGGCATGAGCGCGTGGGGATGGAAGTGGGCCATCGACACGGAGTGGAGACTCCTCCATAAAGACATGTGTGACCAGTCGGGCAGCAATCCGATCTTCCGGGATCATATGGGGGACATCAGGTTCAATATGAGAGAAAACTGCACTATAAACGACGATAACTACTTCCGCCTCGACATCGCCTCCGCCCGAAGGATCGGCGACCGGTCCGTGCTCGGCCTGAGGGCCGGGGGGACATTCAGGTACTATGATTACAAGCGGCGGCGGCGGATTTCCTCCAATCTATACTATTTCGACGGTGATACAGGTCAGTATTCAATGGACATGAAATGGTCGGACGACTTTCTCGAGGACGAGGCTATGAAGCTGTTTTCCGGGTACCTGGAAGCCGGCATGACCTGGAAAGATTCGGGGGAACTGGTCCTGCGCGGAGGCTACGCCGAGGGTACCCGTATCCAGGACGACTACGGCCTGGAGATAGATACGGATTACGACAGCGACACCGGGGAAATCGAAGACTACAGGTACCGTCTCGTGGAGTTCCGCGATGACCGCGAAGGGGATACGTGGCGTTTTTCGGCATTCGCGAAGAAGAGATACTCCGGCGGGATCGTAATCCTCGCCGCGGGAGCCTTTGAGAGGGGCAGCTATGAATCCAACTGGCGCGATTCCTATACGCACTACTCCTGGGGCAGATTCGGCGACCTGCAGATCAAGGACATACTGCTGTATCCCGGCGAGGGGATACGCACGAGGTCGGAGGCCGTATTCAGGATGGGCAAGACTTTCGCCCTGGAAAGCAGGATCGACCTGACGCCGGGGGCCCACGTCAACTATTCGAAGCAGAGATTTGAAGAGAGCGGCAATGCTGCAATCGAATCCCAAACATTCAAGGACGACGTCTTGTCCTCGTTCGAGTCCTGCTTTCCCATCTCGTTCGAGCGGAAGGAATCACGGACCGAACTCGTTCTGCCACTCGCCATCGAGTTCAGGCCCGCTTCGTTCTTCCATCTATACTCCGGGTTCGGAGTGACGTTCACGTGGAACCGCAGCGTCCGGAAGAGCACCTTCCTCCTGCAGTACGGACAATCGGATGACCTGCCTGTCCCGGAAGAGATCGAGACGGAGGACAACCGGTACGACAGTGGCTACTATGCAACGCTCGGCTTCTCGCTGAGATACAGGGAAAAGCTCTTTCTCGATATGTATACGGGAAGCGATATCGTTCCGGAGAGGATCACGAAATACATTATCGACCTGCGGTACGTCTTCTGACCACCCTGTTACCGCTCCTGGTCCCCCTGCTTCATCGCCACTATGCATGCAAGCCCTATCGATGCGAGCTTCGAGCGCGCCGAATCGCCGCGAGAGGTCAGGACGATCGGAACCCCCGCTCCCATGATGACGCCGGCGAGGTATGCCCCGGATGATACGGTGAGCGAGTTGTAGACTGCGTTCCCGGCCTCGATGTCGGGCATCAGCAGTATGTCGGCGTTTCCCTTTATCTGCCCGGAATAATGTTTCTCCTTCGCAGAGCGGGGATCCATTGCCACGTCGAGCGACAGCGGTCCTTCGACTATACAGTCTTCGCGGTCCTTGTACGCCGATGCGAACTCGGCCGCCTCGGTCGAGGATTCGACGCGGGGCGTCACCGGCTCGACCGCCGAGATGACTGCTACTTTCGGTTTCTCGATGTTGAGATAGCCGCAGACCGTCAGGGCGTTTTCGAGGATCTTGTGCCTGAGCTCGCTGCTCGGGTCGGGGATCAGGGCAGCGTCGGTGACGGCGAGGAGCTTCGGGTAGGTAGGTATCTGGAAGAAACCGACGTGGCTGTAGATCGAGCCCTTTTTCATCCTGCCGCTGCGCTTTAGATACTTCAGCGTTCCGCCCATGATCCCGGCCGTTTTCACGCTCCCCTTCATCAGGAAATCGGCCTCGCCCGAATCGAGGAGCTCGACCGCCCTGGCAACGGGATCGTCCGCGTCGATTATGCTGTAGTTGTCGCCGTCGACCTTGATGTCGTACTCCCAGGCGATCCTGTTTACCTCGTAGTAGTCACCGACGAGCAGGAACTTGGCTATCGGGAACCGGCCGTCCTCGTTGGCCTGTTTCGCCGCGGCGAGGGCGTCCTCGTTGTCGGCGCCGACGACGGCGATGCGCGGGGGCTTCCCCTTCGCCACCATCGCTCGCGCAACGTACATCAGCTCGTCGAGGCTCACGACCGGAACGTTCTCGCGCCGGCGCAGGTGCGGATGGGCGAAGATCTCGGTCGAGAGCAGATCTTTCTCCTCCAGCCTCGTCTTTCTCAGGCCGTCCCTTTCGGTCACGTAATCCTTCATCATCCCGGGTACGTGCATCGCCCGGTAATGCCCCGCTACCATCGCCTCGTGCTCGATCGAGCCCGGGATGATCACGACGGGGAAATAGGGAAAGAGCTTCCGCTTTATGCGGCCTGTGAATTCCCCGCTTCTCGACAGCCCGCCCGTGAGTATCACAAGGTCGATAGCGCCCTCTACCGCGGCGAGCTTCATCACCGCTCCCGCGATCGAGGTCGCCATGAAATCGATCACGTGCTCTATCTTCTCGCGCTGGCGTCCGACCGCTCCGGAATCGCGAAAGTGCAGCAGCGCCCTGAAATCGTTCGTGCCGGTCAGGTCGATAAGGCCGCCCGTCCTGAAAAGATAGCTGCGCATCTCGGCGAGACTGACCCTGTTGTCCTCGACCGCCCGGAACAGTATGTCGAGGGCTATGCTTCCCGAACGGTTCGCGCTCGGGACGCCGGCGAACGCGTTGACGAGGTCGTCGACCTTCCCGCCGCTGTGTCTCACGATCGATACCCCGCCCCCGAGGTGCGCGCCGATCGTAACGAGCTCGTCACGCTTCTTCCCGAGCATGGCCGATACGAGATCGTGCACGGCGTTATGGTTGAGGTAGTGCGCCCCGGACCCGTCCCTGAGCAGCTTCGATATGCCGGTGAGCCTCGCCGTCGTCGCCATCTCGTCCGTGGCGACCGGGTCGCTCATCGTCACGAGGATCTCCGTGCCGCCGGAGAACTTCTCTCTCAGCGCCAGGCCAATAGGTATCGCCATGTTCGAGGCGTGCTCGATCCTCGGCTCGGAGATGTCATCCACCATCTCCCTTACGACCTCGTATGTCCCCGATGGAACGGGCTCGACGAAGCCGCCCCGGCATGCTATGCCGGTCAGGCGCCCATGCTCGAGTCCCAGCTTCTCGAGCCACTTGACGATCGCATCTGCCCTCGCGTCGATGCCGTCCCTGAAATCGGGCGGCAGGTGGACCTCGTCCGACGCCCGCAGGTTCAGTCCGTTGAAGAGGGCCACCTTCGTCGACGTCGAACCGGGATTGATGCAGAGTATCGTCTCGCCGGAGACATCGGGCATCTTTTCTTCGCCGTAGAGGAGCGTTATCACCGCGCCGGACCCGTCACCCGAGGCGAGCGCATACTCGACGAGGAGCGAGAAGAGGTTGCCCCACGCCTCCTCCCATGCCCTGGAGAGCACGGGGGGCCTGGCAAGGCGGATCACGTCATAGAGGAGCCTGCGCAGCTCTTTGTCGCTCTCGATGCGGCCGTAGTGGACCGTCTCGGAAGCCTCGAAGACCTTCTTCGCGATCTCCTCCGGCCCCCCCGCCTCGCCTATCGCCTCGATGAGAGATCCGAGCTGGGCCTCTACTATACTGAGATACCGTTCGTACATCTTCTCCGTCCCTGAATCCCCCTGAACCGGCACTGACCGCCGCTGCGGGCGCCGTGCGCAGTAAAGTTATTAAACAGATGAGGTGCTGTAAATCACTTTCGGCCCTGAAGGGGAATATAACGGTGATTTCATGCGAGGACGGGCCTGATCTCGCTGCGATACCATTCTACGAGCGTCTCGGAACGTTCCCTGATCGTCTCCTGAGCCTTCCCCGTGGTGTAGACGTGCATGTCCCTCAGGTCGGAGCCGGCTATCGATGGATCGCCGAGAAGGACTCCGCCCAGCGCGCCGCCGTAGCCTCCGGCGATCTCCCTGCCGGCCAGCTCGGCGAAGAGAAGGGTCCAGCCGCGGACGGCGTTATCGATATTGTAGCCGCCGCCGCCGAGCGCCGCGATCCTGGGAAAGTGCGAGCGGAGCATCGCTACGGCATCGACGAAGCCGTTGTTCGTCATCTTCAGGTGCGTCAGGGGGTCGGTGGCGAATGTGTCGGTCCCGAACGTCCCCACAATAACCTCGGGCGCGAAGAGGCCGAGCGCGTCCATCACTATCTCGGAGAAGAGGAACAAGAAGGCGTTGTCGTCCGTCCCGGGCTCGAGCGGGACGTTGATGTTGTACCCTCCCGCACTTCCCGCTCCCGTCTCCCTCTCGAACCCGCCCCACGGGAAGAGGGTCCTCCCCGACTCGTGGACCGACACGCACAGGATTTCCCGGTCGTCGTAGAAGGCCTCCTGGACCCCGTCGCCGTGATGAGCGTCTATGTCGACATAGGCGACCCTCAGTCCCTTCCTTTTCAGCTCGAGGATCGCGATGACGGCGTCGTTGATGTAGCAGAAGCCCGAAGCCCTGTCGCTGTGCGCGTGATGAAACCCCCCGCAGGGGTTGAAGGCCGACCCTCCGGCGGCCGCGGCCCTCGCCGCCCGCACACTCGCCGTGGTGGCAAGCTTCGAGTAGGTATAGACTCCTTTGAAGACGGGGTTCTCGGCGGTGCCGAGTCCATGGTGAAGCATCTCTACATCGACCTCACGTCCACTCTCGGCCCTCTCGAGGAGCGCTATGTATTCGGGGGTGTGAAAGGTCTCGAGCAGTCCCTCCTCCGGTTCCCCGAACTCGTCGATGCGCACCCCGCCTCCCGTCAGCAGGCCCCTCTCCGCGCACATCTCGAAGGCAAGTCTCGCCCGCTCGGGCTTGAAGGGATGGTCGGGGGAGAGCTCGAAACCGGCGAGGGCCGGCGAAAATACGAAGACCGCATCTGTATTCCTGTCAGCCATGTCGCTCAACCCTGATCCTTATCCGTAAACCTGATCTCGAGATAGTACGCTCCGTCCTCGAGCTTCGTCCTCACGGGGAATCTGCTCTTGTGGAAGACGGACATCATCTTCCTGTTCTGCGCGAGGATCTCGGCCTTGAACCCGCCGATACCGCGCTTCAGCGCGATGTCGGTCATCTTTTTAAACAGGAAGGTCCCTATCCCCCTCTGCTGCCAGTCGTCGCGCACGAGGAAGGCTATCTCGGCGAGATTATCTGCCGGGTCGATCTTGTACCGGCCGATCGCGATCATCTTCTCCTCTCCCGGTCCGCCGATGAAGCCGGTGATCGCCATCTCGTCGCGGTAGTCGATATTGACCAGCGGCTGCAGTTTCTCGTGGGGCATCGCCTTTACCATATTGAAGAAACGGTAGTACACGGACTCGTCGCTGAGGCTGTAGAAGAACTCCCTCTCGAGATCCTCGTCGGAGGGTTTTATCGGCCGGAAGAAGACGTCGACATCACCGAAAACCGCCGTCTCCTCAAACTCCTCAGGATAGTACTTTCCCGAGGTCATCGGCATCTGGTCCATGTGGACGAGGTTTCTCCGCCTCGCGTAGTCGATCAGTTCGTTCCTGAAATCCGGATGGGCTATGTCGATCAGCGCCAGCGCCCTCTCGCGGAGGTTCCTCCCGTGCAGATCGACGATGCCGTACTCGGTGGCGATGTAATGGACATCGCCGCGCGAGGTGACCACGCCCGCTCCCTGGTCGAGGAAGGGGACGATCCTCGAGACCGTTCCGCCCTTCGCCGTAGAGGGCAGGACGATCACCGGCTTGCCCCCTTTCGAGCGAGCCGCGCCCCGCACGAAATCGACCTGGCCGCCGATGCCCGAATAGAAGTACTCGCCTATCGAGTCGGCGCATACCTGCCCGGTCAGGTCTACCTGTATCGCCGCGTTGATCGAGACCATTTTCTCGTTGCGCGCGATCACGAACGGATCGTTCGTGTAGTCGCACGGATGGAACTCGATCAGCGGGTTGTCGTTGACGAAGTCGTAGAGCCTCTGGGTCCCCATGCAGAACGTGGCTACTATCTTGCCGTTGTGGAGAGTCTTCTTTCTGTTGGTGATGACGCCCGCTTCGACGAGATCGATGATCCCGTCGGAGAACATCTCCGTGTGCAGGCCGAGGTCGTTCTTGTCTGTCAGGTGCGAGAGAATCGCATTGGGTATCATCCCGATCCCCGCCTGGATAGTCGCCCCGTCGCCGATCAGCCTCGCCACGTTCTGGCCTATTCTTATCGCCACCTCGTCGGGCTCGGGGGGCGACCACTCGATAAGCGGCAGATCGCTCTCTACGATGAAGTCGATATCCTTCAGATGCACGAAGCAGTCGCCTAGCGTGCGGGGCATCTGTTTGTTGACCTCTGCGATCACGATCGCGGCCGTCTCGGCCCCGGCCTTGACGACATCGACTGAGACACCGAGCGAGCAGTACCCGTAACGGTCAGGCGGGGCGACCTGGATGAAGGCGACGTCGATCTTCAGCCTGCCCGACCTGATATGGTCGGGGAGCTCGGAGAGAAATATCGGCGTGTACTCGGCCCTCCCCTCGTTGACCGCGTCCCTGACGTTCGGACCGATAAAGAACGCGTTCTGTTTGAATGGCCGGCTCATTACCGCCTCCGTGTACGGAGTCGTGCCGAGCTCTATGACATTTATCGTCTCGTGGTCGGCTATGAACCGATCCTTCTCTATCAGCATCTTTATCAGGAGCTGCGGTTCGGCGGCCCCGGAGCCGATGAAGATCCGGCTTCCCGCCCTGATCAGCTTGACGATGTCGTCTATCTCCCTGAGTTTCTGCCTGTACATCTTCTCCATATGGCCGGCCATCGCGCACCTCCGCAATTATCATGATCGCAATATATGTTCACGATACGCTGACATAATGGACAAAATGAAGCCCGTGCGCAAGGAGTCCGTCACGCCACCTCCTTCGGCAGGACACGGGGCGTTTGGGGGTAGCGGAATCACGGTCTTTGTAATAGATTCAGGATGGATGGAGTCCACTGTATATCGACCACCCGAAGGGAGAGAGTCTCATGAGCAGGATCTTCGGCCCCGTGCCATCGAGAAGGCTGGGAAGATCGCTCGGAGTCGATGTAGTGCCCTACAAGACGTGCACTTTCGACTGTATCTACTGCGAGTGCGGGGCAACTACCGACCTAACCTGTGAGCGAGGAGAGTTCTTCCCACTCGAAGATATACTCGACGAGCTCCACGATGCGCTCGCCGAGATCCCCACACCTCCCGATGTGATCACCCTCTCTGGCGCGGGCGAGCCTACGCTGTACAGCCGGCTGGGGGAGCTGATCGATGCGGCAGGGAGATCGGCCAACGTCCCCGTCGCTGTCATAACCAATTCGTCCCTCCTCTTCATGCCGGGGGTGAGAGAAGAGCTCGGACGGGCCGACATCGT
>JAUWMD010000095.1 GCA_030613345.1 Candidatus Krumholzibacteriota bacterium | reverse complement strand
GCTTCATCGCCGGGTGCGATGCTCGTGGGCCACATGCCGTTCATGGGACTGCTCTCGTGCGAGCTTACCCGCGGCGAGGTTTGCGGGTGGAACACTGAGTTCAGGACCGCCGAGGTCTCCTGCTACGAGTACCAGGACGGGGGAGACTGGAAGCTGCTCTGGCATTTCGCTCCAGAAGATATATAATTACTGTATACGGCCCTTTACAGGCTCTTTATCCGGCCTGAAGATTGCGTGGGATTTCCTGTTGTTTCCCGCCCGCGGGTGCGCTATGGCTGAACGTCACACGGTGTGGGAAGCTATCTAGATGATATAAAAGGACTTGAGCTGTCCGGCCGATGCAGGACGGCTATAAGCCGATATATTACACAGCTTTACTTTGCAACGGCGGGAGTCAATAATGCAACTCAGGCGCAGCTTCCTACTCGCCCTCATGATCATCGCATTCATACTTTTCGAGACACATTCCTGCTCGGATGACAGCTCCGTTGCGCCCGAGCCTCCGCTCGAGATCAAGAACGAGCTGTTCGGGACGAACGACGTCTACTTCGCCGACGCCGACCACGGCTGGATCGTAGGGCGGCTCGGTACGGCTGTTGTAACCGAGGACGGCGGAGAGAACTGGACGCCCGTAACGATCGATGAGCTCGACAGCAGGGGAGTCTACTTCTCCGATACGCAGAACGGCTGGGTCGTCGGGCGTGAGGGCAGGCTGTACGTCTCCGATGACGGCGGGTATACCTGGGAGAGGCAGATCTTCACAGGGTATCCCCAGATGGACGACCTGTTCGAGGTCAGGTTCGTCAGCGACACCGAGGGGTTCATCCTCGGGTATCATGGCGTCTTCGTGACCGAGGACGGCGGGAGAAACTGGGTAAACAACTGGCTCCCGATCGAAGAGTACCGGGGCGCCTGGTCGATGACAGTGGTAGACGAGGACAACGCATACATGATGGGAAGCAAGTGGACAGACTCCGATCCCGAACTCGTTTACGTCACCGAAGACGGCGGCCTGACCTGGTCGGCCGTACAGGGTTCGAACGCCTCGATCCTGAGGGGGATCGTCACCATCGAGTTCAACGACAAGGAGACCGGATGGGCGGGCGGTGCCGCCGTAATGAAGACGACCGACGGCGGGCGGACCTGGATGACGCAGATGGAGACGGCCACGGTCCGCGAGTTCTTCATCCACGACGCGATGTCGGTCATCGCCGTGGGAAAGACCTCGATTCTACGCACTATGGACGGCGGGGCTACCTGGACGGATGTAGCGCCGGAGGACGAGAGGATCGTCGACCTTCGCGCCGTACATTTCGTCGATTCCTCGCGCGGCTGGATAGCGGGCAGGGGCAGGGAAGAAATGATCGAGGGCCGCTCGGTAGTATATACGGTCGTGCTGGCCACGACGGACGGCGGGTCGACCTGGTCGATCACCGAGTTCTCGTACGAGACGACAGGCCTGGAGGCTGCCGCCGTCGAAGAGACGCCCATACCGATGTACCAGTGATCCGGTCAGTTACTATCGAAAAAAACTTGACCGCTATGCTGGATTCCTATAATCTCTTTTTTTTATTGCCTGATCTTTGAAAACGAAACGACAGGTATGGAGAGAGCTTACAACAATCCCATCGCTCCGCGACCGGGCAAGCCCGGGTGCGATATCAGCATGCCTTATCAGATGCTTCCCGTCCGGGAAGCATTTTTTTTAGCGACGAGAGGTGCAGATTGACTATGACGGTGGAAAGCGACATCCAGTTTCTCATCCAGCTGGCACAGAAAGATCTCCAGATGAAGGAGAACAAAAGGCTCCTCGAGACGACCCCGCTCACGATCAAGAAACTCGAGAAGGAAGTGAGCGACATGGACGAGCGATACACCGAGGCAGAGACTGAGATGGAGAAACTCAAGAGGGAGAAGATCCGTCTCGACGGCGATGTCAAGGACGACCGTGCGGCTATCGTCACGAAGAATAACGAGCTGCTGAAAGTGAAGGACAACAAGGAGTACGCGGCGAAGACCTCCGAGATCCAGTTTCTCGAGAAGAAGATCGACGGGCACGAAAACCGCATTCTCGAGCTTCTCGACCTTATCGAGGCCGAGAAGAAGGAAGTGGACGCGGCCACCGATAAGATCAACACCGAGAAAGATGCCAAGCTCGCCGCGAAAAAGGACTGGGAGGACAAGATCGAGGAGGCGAAGGCGACGCTTGCCAGGCTGGAAGGGGAGAAGGCCAGGACCCTTCCCCTGCTCTCCGAGAGGATACGAAAGCGCTACGAGCGGATACTGAATGTAAAAAGGGATTCCGGAGTGGCGAACCTCATAGGCAACGTATGCCAGGGGTGCTTCAGCCGGGTTCCGGCGCAGCATGCGCACGAGATCAGGCGCAACGATACCATACTGAGCTGCGAGGCATGCGGGCGGATCCTGATATATTTTCCGGCAGACCAGAAACCGGACTCCTGATGAAAAAGAACAGTTTCAAGAAGCTTCTCGAACTGCTCGCGGGCGGACTGCCGCTCGATAATGCGTGGGAACAGGCCGGCTTCCTGGCGAAGGCCGAAGCGGAGGATGCCTTGCGGGAGATGGCCTCCGAGCTGGGGAAAGGGATAAGTACCAGCCGTCCTGAACCTGCGCCTGCCGCAGGACCCGTATCGGCCGGCACCGCGGCGAAGACAGTCGATATTACCGGCATGACGATTTCGGAGCTGATAGTCCATGCGGACGGGGCTTCGAGGGGGAATCCCGGACCCGCATCCGCCGCCGTGGTCGCGTACGACACGGAAGGGACGGAGCTCACTTCCAGGGCGAAGCGGCTGGGGAAGGCGACGAACAACGGCGCCGAGTACAGCGCCTGCATTCTCGCCCTCGAGCTGGCGGCCGATTTCGGCGTGCCCAGCGTCACAATCCGGATGGACAGCGAGCTCGTCGTCAAGCAGATGAAGGGCGAGTACAAGATCAGGAACGAGAACCTCGCCGTTCTCGCCGGGAAGGTCAGGGAACTCGCGGCGGGATTCGAAAGGTGCGTCTGGGAGCACATCCCGCGCACCCGCAACGTGGCGGCCGACAAGCTGGCCAACGAGATCCTCGACGAATCGGTAGAGACAAAGTAGATCCCCCATCCTTTGACCTTCGTGCCCCACTATGATATATTGACGACAGACAGCGGTCCGAATACAGTTTGGACGGCGGAGCGGACGGGATGATCGCGGGTGCCCTTCGGGGTGTCCGAGGAAAGTCCGAGCTCCACAGGGCAGGGTGCTGGGTAACTCCCAGTGGGGGCGACCCCAAGGAAAGTGCCACAGAAAATATACCGCCGCCGGCTTGCCGGCGGTAAGGGTGAAATGGTGAGGTAAGAGCTCACCGGTGCTGCCGGCGACGGCGGCAGCCAGGTAAACCCCACCCGGAGAAAGACCAAATAGAAGCGGAGAAGCGGCCCGCTTCGTTTGACTCTCGGGTAGGTCGATCGTGGCCCGCGGAAACGCCGGCCCCAGATAAATGATCATCACCGGTCCGCTTGCGGACAGGGACAGAACTCGGCTTACGAGTCCGCTCCGCCGTTCCTTTACACGATAGATACGTGAGGTTGATATGTCTTCCTGGCTTGTCCGGCCCGTAGATCCCGGTATGATCACAAACCTCAGCGACGGGCTTGGAATCTCCCCGATCGCTGCGAGGATCCTGGCGGCGAGGGGAATCTCCAACGAAGAGGAAGCGAGGCAGTTTCTCTCGCCCTCGATCGACCGGATACACGATCCCTTCCTCTTCAGCGAGATGGGCGAGGCTGTAAAGGCCGTGCGGGAAGCCGTTTCGGCAGGCAGCCGGATACTCGTCCACGGCGACTATGACGCCGACGGAATATGCGGAACAGCGATCCTCTGCGAGGGGCTGCAATCGATCGGCGCCGACGTCCACTACTTCATCCCCGATCGCAAGAAGGACGGCTACGGCATGGCGAGGCGCATCGCCGAGAGAAGCCTCGAGGTAGGGCTCGGCCTCATGATCACAGTCGACTGCGGCTCGAGCGACGGGGACATAGTAAAAGAGCTTGCAGACGGCGGTATCCCGGTCGTCATCACCGACCATCATGAGATAAGAGAGAGGGTCCCCGAGGCGAGGGCGTTCATCAACGCCAAGCTGCCAGGCGAGACATACCCGTTCACAGAGCTCTCAGGCGCAGGGGTGGCGTACAAGCTTCTCCAGGGCATAGAGAAGGATATGGGCATTGATATGAAACTCGGGCGCCTCCTCGACCTGGTAGCCGTCGGTACGCTGGGAGACTACGTGCCTCTCGTCGACGAGAACAGGTCGCTCGTCACCCTGGGCATGGCTGAACTGGGGAAGTGGGAGAGGCCGGGATTCAAGGCGCTGAGACAGCAATGCGGCCTCGCGGCGACAGGATTCTCGGCGCGGCAGATATGCTTCACAATTGTTCCCAGACTCAACTCCCCCGGCAGGATCGGCAGCGCGCGCGGCGTGGGCGAGCTGCTGACGACGAACGACGAGGAAAAGGCGAAGGCCATCGCCGGGAAGATCGAGGACACGAACAGGCAGCGGAGGGCCCACGACAGCCAGGTCACCGAGGAGGCCTGTTACCTCGCCGACATAATGCTCAAGCGGAGCGAGCCGAACGCCCTGGTGTTCTCATCGTCCTCGTGGCACGAGGGAGTGGTCGGTATCGGCGCGGCGAGACTCGCGGAGAACTACAGTGTTCCTTCGGTGCTGATCGCTGTGCGGGACGGCGTCGGCAAGGGATCCGTAAGGTCTTCAGGCGGGATAAACATCCGCGACTCGCTGGAGAAATGCTCGAAGTTCCTGCTCGCGTTCGGAGGACACAAGGAAGCGGGCGGATTCTCGATAAAAGAAGAGGACATACCGGCATTCAACAAATGTTTCAACAAGGTCGTTGGCGAGGCTGCCGGCGATAGAGAGGGACATTCCCATATGTACGCCGACGCGGAAGTTTCGCTCGCAGAGTGTGATCTCGGTATCATATCGTTTATCGAGCGGCTCGCGCCCTTCGGTCCCGGCAACGGCGAGCCGCTCATGCTGATCCGCGACCTAGCTGTGCTCGAGAAGACAAGGATAGTCGGCAAACACCACCTCAGGCTCGCCGTCTCGCAGGAAGCCGGAACGTCGCGCGAGATGAGCGGGTTCTCGCTGGGCAAGAGCTGGCAGCCGTACGACGTCATCGGGGGAAGGATCGATGTTCTGGCGCACCTGAGACGGAATGTCTGGCAGGACAAGGAAGAGGCCCAGATTCAGGTTACACTGATTCATAAGATCGAGGAGCCGGCGGCATTGCGGGAAGATCAGTAGCGGGATAATCAATGCGAACAGTGGTCCAGAGGGTAGGTGAGGCGAGCGTCGTTGTCGACGGCAGGACGATCGCGTCGATAGGCCGCGGCATACTCGTGCTGGCAGCCTTCCGCACTGGAGACACTCCGGAGGACCTCGACTGGATGGCGCGCAAGTGCCTCGACCTGCGTATATTCGAGGACGAGGGAGGGAAGATGAACCTCTCGGTGATGGAGACCGGCGGCGAGGTGCTCGTCGTCTCCCAGTTCACTCTCTACGGGAACTGCCGCAAGGGGCGCAGGCCAGCCTATACCGACAGCGCCCCGGGACCCGAGGCGCTGCGGCTCTACCGCGAGTTCGTCGACAACATCTCTGCCAGGTGGCCGAAGACGGCCGAGGGGGAGTTCGGCGCGATGATGGATATAAAGCTCGTAAACGACGGGCCCGTGACACTGATAATCGACATGGAGATGCGATGAATCCGTTCCTGCCCGCCACTGTCCAGGAGAGGTTGCTGCTCACCTCGTCCTCGCCGAGACGCAGGGAGATCCTCGAGAATCTCGGGTTCGAGTTCGAGATCCTTCCCTCGAATGTCGACGAGTCGGAGGTACCCTGGAACGACCCTGTCGAGAGCGCAAGACTGCTTGCCGAGATCAAGGCTGTGGACGCGCAGATGACGCGGCCGCGAAAGACGATCATCGCTGCCGACACGATCGTTCTGTGCGAGGGGCAGGTGATGGGTAAGCCCGGCAGCCCCGAGGAGGCGCGGGAGATGCTCGAGAGACTGTCGGGGAGGATGCACGAGGTCGTTACCGGGATAGCGCTCATCGCCCTGCCGAACATCCGGATAATCGAGGCCGAGAGTACGAAGGTGTTCTTCCGAGAGCTGAGGCCGGAAGAGATCTCGCGGTATATCGAGACGAGTGAGCCCTTCGACAAGGCCGGAGCGTACGCGATCCAGGGGTACGCCTCCGCTTTCATCGAGAAGATCGAGGGGTGCTACTTCAATGTCGTCGGGCTGCCCGTGACGAGGCTCTTCGGCATGTTCCGCAGGCTCGAGGCGGAGTTCGCGGCTATAAACGGGGGGCGCTGACATGATCACATTCGAGAGCCACTACGGTTTCAATACCGACGGAGACGGGACGATCGTCGACATCACCGCCGCGGCGAGGGAGATCGTCGAGAACAGCGGAGTCACCTCGGGGCAGATGACAGTCATCGTACCCGGATCGACGGCGGGGATAACAACTATCGAGTACGAGCCCGGGCTCCTGCGCGACCTGCCCGAGTTCTTCGAAAGGATCATCCCGTCGGGCGTCATGTACGGCCATGACGCGACCTGGGGGGACGGGAACGGCTTCTCTCATCTCAGGGCGGCGCTCATCGGGCCGTCGGTCACCGTGCCGGTATCCGGGGGCAGTCTCGTCCTCGGGACGTGGCAGCAGATCGTATTCCTCGAATTCGACAACAGGCCACGCAGCAGAACAGTACATTTCAACGTAGTGGGTGAGTAGATGGAGATGATCGTCAGGACTGTCGATTACATCAAGGGAAAGGTCGTGATCCTCGACCAGACACTTCTGCCGGCTGAGGAGAAATACGTCGAGATCGGCTGTCCTGAAGAGCTGGCCGCAGCTATTCGGATTCTACGGGTCCGCGGCGCTCCGGCCATCGGCGTGGCCGCCGCCCACGGGGTGCTGCTCGCGCTGGAGAACGAGATACTCGCCAGCCGGAAGGATGCGCCAGATCATATCTTCGATCACGGATCGGATGACGTGGGGTTTGATATCGAGGGCCTTGACGGGGCTGCGATCGCGTCGAAGCTTCTCAAAACGGCCGACATGTTCGCCGCGACGAGGCCGACGGCGGTAAACCTCTTCTGGGCGCTCGAGCGGATGAGGAAGGCGATAGAGAGAAGCGGGAGCGATATCACACTGCTGGCGGAAAATGTCTCTACCGAGGCGTTCGCCATACACGACGGGGAACTCGAGACCGACCGCCGTATCGGGGAGAACGGGGCGGCCCTGCTCAGCGACGGCATGACCGTTCTTACGCACTGCAACGCGGGCGGGCTCGCGACTGCCGGTTACGGTACTGCCCTGGCTGTCATAAAGACGGCCCATGAACAGGGGAAGAGGATCAGCGTATTCGCCGGCGAGACGCGGCCGCTGCTCCAGGGGGCGAGGCTCACCGCATGGGAGCTGACCCGTGCCGGGATCGACGTGACCGTTTTTTGCGACAACGCCGCCGCCTCGCTCTTTGCCGCAGGCCGCATCGACGCCGTGGTAACCGGGGCCGACAGGATAGTTATGAACGGAGACTCGGCGAACAAGATCGGGACCCTCGGGCTGGCCGTACTATGCGATAAATACGGCGTGCCGATGTATATCGCTGCCCCCTGGTCGACCTTCGATCTCTCCATCGAAAACGGTTCCGGCATTCCGATCGAGGAGCGCGATCCGGGGGAGGTCAAGTCGTTTGCCGGGGTCAAGACGGCTCCCGACGAGGCCAGGGCGTACAACCCGGCCTTCGACGTGACTCCAGCCGGACTCTTAACAGCTTTGATAACTGAGACATGCGTAATTGATGGCCCCGATGCGGAAAAGGTATCCGCCGCGGCCGCAGCGGCGGGGATCCTGCCGGCGGAATGATCGATTCTGCCGGTCAAACGCATCTTGACATCATCCGCTAACCCATATATATTTTAAGCTCTTTACCGAAATATATCGGAAAAGTGTACGGAGGACTGAAAAATGCAGAAGACCACGGTTCTCAAACCGGGAGAGTTTGAGAGGGACTGGTACGTAGTGGATGCGAGCGGGAAGACGCTTGGCAGGCTGGCGACGAGGGTTGCTACCATTCTCAGAGGCAAGCACAAGCCGGGATACGCCCCGCACATGGACGTGGGCGATTTCGTTATCGTAGTCAATGCGGGGAAGATCCACGTTACCGGTAACAAGATGGAAGACAAGACCTACTGGAGCCATACCAAGTACCCGGGCGGTATCCGCCTGATCAGCTACAAGGACAAGATGGAGAAGGATCCTACATTCGCCGTTACCAACGCGATTAAGGGAATGCTTCCCCACAACAAGCTCGGCCGCAGGCTCCTGAAAAAGCTGAAGGTCTACGCGGGCGAGAAACATCCTCATGAGTCGCAGCAGCCGAAGGAGCTGGAGCTCTAGGGATGATCAGGGGCCCGTGTTCTCAGGAACGCATTTACAGCCGGAAGGAGGTGAAAAGACTTGGCAAAAGAGATCTACCATGCGGTGGGAAGACGAAAATCGGCGGTAGCCCGTGTCTATCTCAGTGAAGGAAAAGGCGCAATCACCGTGAACGGTGAGGAGTTGGCCGATTACATGAAGAGAAACAGCCTGACGCTTCTCGTACGTCAGCCCCTCGGCGTGACCAATACCGAAGGGACGTACGAAATCAAGGCGACGGTCGCCGGCGGCGGCAAGGCCGGTCAGGCAGGAGCGATTCGTCTCGGT
>JAUWMD010000011.1 GCA_030613345.1 Candidatus Krumholzibacteriota bacterium | reverse complement strand
CAGATTCAAGGCCGCGTCGCTCGACGGGCGGTCGCTGCTGCGCTGCGAGCCGACCATGACGATCGGCACGGGCGAGTCCTGCACCATGAACGAGAGTATCGCCGCGGTGTGGTGCATCGTGTCGGTGCCGTGGCCGATAACGACGCCGGCGATGCCCTTCCTGATCTCTTCGCCGATCTTCTCGGCGGTGCCTATCCACTGTTCGGGGCCCATGTTCTCGCTGAATACGCCGTACATCTTCTCCGTCTCCAGATTGCATATGTCTGCGAGTTCGGGAACGGAGCCGTAGAGCTCTCCCGGCGTGAAGGCCGGGATAACGGCGCCTGTACGGTAGTCGAGCCTCGAGGCGATCGTGCCGCCCGTGCCGAGGAGCTTGACCATCGGCTTCTTCGGGTCGAAGGGAAATTCCTTTTCGGGGATCTTGTAGTGTGCCTCGCGGCGGCCGTGCGTTGTCATAGCCTCGATCGTGCCGACCGCCAGGCCGACGTTGTAGCCGGTGTCGAGCTTGAGCACTATGTGATCGTTGTCGGCGGTCTCGGACCTGGGGAGAATGAGCCCCCTGAAATTACCGCGGGTCGAGTTGACCTCTACGTCGAACCAGACGCCGGCCTCGTGCTTTTTCAGGCATTCCAGCGCGTTGCCCGCGTACCCCTTGTAGATATCGCTGCCCAGTGCGATCACCTTCCTTCGCACAAATAATTAAACGGGGGCGATGAAACGGTCGGCGAAATCGAATGCTTCGCGGCCCGTAATATATCCCCTGAACTCGGTGGCCATCTGGCCGGTCAGGAACCTGACCAGTTTCTCTCTGTCTGTATCGGGGAGCTCGAGCGACTGCGCGAACTCCTTCATCTTCTCTTTCAATCTATCGGCGTCGAGGATCTCGAACGAGGCGGCGGCCTTCGCCGGCTCGATGCCGCCGGGGCCGCATGTCTTTGCGACGAGGAGTTCGAGGCTTCCGGCGGGAAGTTTCAATTTTTCGGCCTCGACCAGAGTCTGGACGAATGTCTCGCCGCTGCATTCCCGGATGCCCTTGCGGCGGCGCAGCCTTCGCAGTCCGCCGAGCAGCAGCTCAGCGACGGCGGCCGGCTCATACTTCGTGCTCGATACGGCCTCATCGAAGGTATCCCTGCGCTTCGATATGCTCATCCTGCGCGCAGTTTCCTTGTCGAGTCCCATACCCTCATACCGTTGCTGCCTGTCCCACGGGAGCTCTGCCAGGGTCGATCTGATGCGCTCGATGCGCTCGTCGGTGATCGCGAGCGGCGGCAGATCGGTGTCGGGGTACATCCTGTTCGGGCCGGGCAGGATCCTCTCGAATCCGTTAGTCCCGTCGTCGAGCGCCTGGCGCGTCTCGTCGGGAACGCCGATCGCCGCTTCCTTTGCCCTCAGAGCGATCTCGCTGATGCCCATCTTCGAGTCGCCGTTGTTGCCCCATACGACCACGACCACATCGTCATCTTTCATTTTCGAGTGTTTCTTGATCTTTGTCCACTCTGCGCTCGAGAATGTCTCACCCTCGCTGTCCGAATGTGCGATGTTGGGAAGCCTGTCGAGGCAGGCGACAACCCGAACGCGGTCCGATATCTCTTTCGAGAATGTCGTCTCGGGCTGCGTCTTCGTTGGAAGGATACCGCGGAAGCCGCGGAGGACCACGGCGTGGATCTCGAGTCCTTCTTTCAGTGCCTCAGCGACGGGGTAGTATTGAGTTCCCTTGAGAATGTTGGTGATCTCGAAGGAGTCGTACTCGAACGTCTCTTCTGTGATTCCCCTGTCGTTGAGTTGCTTTTTGATGTCGAGCAGCGCGAGCTGCCTGAACGCCTCGTTATGAACGAGAAGCGGGATCATCGGGATGCGCGGCACGCCCTTGATCTCGACCCTGCGCCCGCCGGTGACCGAGACATTGACGTCCTGCCTCGTCCGCCCGAGGCCGGTGCGGACCTTGCCCGTCGAACGGGTGAGGTACCGGATGACCTGGGCGACGTCGGCGACCTCCTGCGGGGTGCGCATCTCGGGATAGGTGACGGTCTCTATCAGCGGAATGCCGAGGCGGTCGGTCTTGTATACCCGGTCGTGTCCGATATCGCTGACCTCGCGGCAGGCGTCTTCCTCGAGTCCGAGCTGGATGATGCCGATCTTCCTGTCGCCGTAAGGTATCGAGCCGTCGACGCCGAGTATCGTCGTGCGCTGGAATCCGGTGGGGATCGAGCCGGCGAGGTACTGCTTGCGGGCGATGTGGACCTCGCTGACGAGCTTGCAATTCAGAAGCATCGTGATCTCGAGCGCGATGTCGAGCGCCTGCTCATTGAGCTCGAACGGCGGGGTGTCGTCCATCTCGTAGGTGCAGACAGTTTCCTTGTTTATCTGGTATATGATGTTTTTCTTTGTCTTGAATTCCATCAGGGCGGTGCCGTCGTATTCGCCCAGCTCGGAGAGGGTGGGTCGCATGTGCCGGAGGATCTGCGCATCGAACTCCTCGCTGTAGGGACGCACGGGGCAGCGGCAGAAAAGCTTCTTCTCCGTGTCGAGCTGCTGGTGTATCTCGAGGCCGCTCTTCATCCCAATAGCCTGGTAATCCGCGAACGTCATCTCGCCTGGTTGTCGGAATTCGATCACCCGTTGCTCCCTTCCCGGTAAATATCAGCAGTCGAGGTAGAGCTGGACCTCGAGCGGATGGGTGCGGTTTCGCACAGGCATTACGTCCTTGTCGAATTTCAGCGCGATCCAGTCCTCTATCATCGTCGCGTCGAAGACGTCACCCTGGAGGAGGAATTTGTTGTCCTTCTCAAGCTCGCGCAGCGACTCGGCGAGCGAGCCGGGCAGAGACTTGATCTTCCCGCGTTCCTCATTGGTCATCTCGAACACGTTTACCTCGAACGGTCCGAACCCGAGCTCCTTCGGGTCGAGCCTGCCCAGGATACCGTCGATGCCGGCCATCAGCTGGGCTGCCATTGTGAGGTAGATGTTCCCCGTCGCGTCGGGGGGCCTGAACTCGAGCCTCTTCTTCTCGGGCGAAGACGCGTATTTCGGGATCCTGATCGCTGCCGACCTGTTGCCGAGCGAGAAGAACGCGTTGACCGGCGCCTCGAATCCCGGCACGAGCCGCTTGTACGAGTTCGTGCTCGGGTTTGTCAGCGCGAGCAGGGCGGGGGAGTGGTGGAGCAGGCCGGCGATGTACTGCAGTGCCGTCTTGCTCAGGCCGGCGTAACCCGATTTGCTGTAGAACAGCGGCTTGCCCTTCTTGAAGAGGTGCTGGTGGAAGTGCATCCCGTTGCCCGCCTCGTTGTGTATCGGCTTCGGCATGAAGGTGGCGATCATCCCCGCCTCGTCGGCGGCCATGCGGACAAAATACTTCACGATCATCGCGATGTCACCCATCCTCGTAAGCGGCGCGAACTTGACCTCTATCTCACCCTGGCCGTGGCCGCCCACCTCGTGATGGTGGTACTTGATGCCTATGCCCGCTTCCTCGAGCAGGACGACGGTGCGGTCCCGTACTTCGGCGAGCTTGTCCTCGGGGGGCAGTGCGTGATAGCCGCCGTGGGTCTTAAGGCCGAAGCTCCCCTTGTTCTCGCCCTCGCACGGTGCGATCTCGTAGCCGAAGCTGAGGTTCGACGTGTCGACGAGGACCTCGTCGAATATGTAGTACTCGAACTCGGGTCCCCACAGCGAGAGGTCGGCGATGCCGGTTTTCTTCAAATATGCCTCGGCTTTCCGGGCGATGTGCCTCGGGTCGCGGGGGAACGGTTTCTTCGAGTCGGCCTCGACGATGTCGCATATGAAGCAGACGGTCGGGATGGCGCTGAAAGGATCGACGAATCCTGTAGAGATGTCGGGAACGAGCGAGAGGTCGCCGAGCTCCACCGTTTTGAGGCCGGCGAAGTTCGAGCCGTCGAATCCGAGTCCGATGGTAAAGAGCTTGCTGTCGGCGCTCGATGAGGGAACGGTCAGGCGATGCCAGCGGCCGAGAAAATCGGTGAACTTCAGGTCGACGAGCTTGATGCCCCGTCGCTTGATCTCGGACTTGAGTCTGGTGATAGAGGTAAAAATCTCACAACCTCCCTTTTTTCAATGCGTTCGGAGATGGCCTCGCGTCCCCGGCCGGGGACGCGGGCGCGGATTTCCAATATATTTGATGATATACTCTCTATCAAGGATTAAATGCCCGTCGTTATGCGGGTTGAAACGCTTTTGCAGCTCATCGATCCGGGCCCGGGATGGAATCATCAGGGCTTTCCCTGAAAAATGATCCTACGATTCCCTTTACGGGTAATTCTCGCAGTTTTATGCCTGTATTTACTTAAAGACATCTATGACATCATTATTATGCAGCAGAAAAATTATGTTTCTACTGCATATCAAGTTCGTGTAGATGCGGAAATCGTAACTCTAGTGTTTTTCTTTACATCCGGTTGATATCGCTGTTAAATCTCCACGAAAAGTTAAAATCACCAGATTCCGGAATTATAGCGGGAGTGTTATTCGATGAGTCGATTCAGTTTGTCATCTGTGCTTTGCCTGGTTTTACATCTCGTGGCCGGGGCTTGTTCCTCCGCTTCCATGGTTCCGGCAGAAAAAGGCAGTGTCTTCGCCGACGAAGCGGGGGCCTACGCGTTATACGACCAGATGCTCGAAGTGTTCAGGTCGGAGAATACGATCTATCTCGAGAGTGAATACAAGTGGGGCACCTCCGATATGGGGCTCGGGTACCTCGTCTACAAATTGTGGATGAAGAAACCAAATTTCGCGAGACTGGAGGTAGTAGACCAGGAAAGCGGCCTGGAGGCGACACTCGTTCTGGATGGAGAGTCTTTCTGGGTATTCTGGCCGAAAGGCCGTCCCTGGCTAGAGAGGATGCCGCGCGAGGTGTACGAGAAGACAAAGATGATCTCCTATTTACACTGGCCCGCTTCTCCGGGGCGTCATTCGATCTTGCACACGGTGGCGAACATGCAGACTTCGATGGCGGTGTCGATCTTCGAGTACAGTACTTTCCACGGTTATACCGATGCAATGCTCGAACATCTGGGCGCGGTGAGGGGTCTGGGAACGGAGACGATCGACGGGCAATTGTGCGACATTATCGGATTGAGCTTTATGCAGGGGCAGAGAAAGAAGAAATACTGGATCTCGCGGGAGAGTCACATTCCGCTGAGACTGGAGCAGGTCATCGAGTCGGTGCCACGGTATATCACGACGGAAGCATGGACAGGAATCGAAATCGGTGGAGATATCGATGATGGCCTCTTCGATTGGAAACCGGGTGAGGACTGGCACGAGTACAGGGAGCCGGTACTGGAAGATGGACTGATTCCGCCCGGAGAGGCTGCGCCCCATTTCGAACTTGATCTGTACGGCGGGGGCAGATTCAAGTTGTCAGAGCAAAGGGGAAATGTGGTCTGGCTCGTCTTCTGGAGGGTCGGATGTCCTCCCTGCAGGATCGAGATGCCGCATCTCGAGGAGATGCATGATAAGTACGGGAAGAAGGGGCTGAGGATAGTCGGATTCAACTGTGCGGATTCGCGCGAAACGGTAGAGGATTTCTTCTCCGAGTTCAAGACAAGCTATCAAACGGTCCTCGACAACTCCGCGGAAGCGAAAGAGGTCTTTTTCAGTCGGTACCAGAGGATAAAGGGAATCTCCGCCGTACCGCTTAATTATATCATCGATCGGGACGGGAAGATATTCAGAGCTTGGTATGGGTTCGACGACGGGGAACACGGGAAGGAGGACTGGCTGCTCGATATTCTGTCCGGTAAGAAGGCTGGTCCCGGCAGCTGAGCAACGCAAGCAGAACTGACTGATTACTTCATTTCAAGCTGCAATATCGAGTCGAGTTTATGCAATGCTATAAGGAAGCACAAGGCTGTACCCAAAGATGAAGAAGCGAGATATGGTCGAGTATCTTCAGGCCGGCTACAGACCCAATCTTTTACCGGCTGTTATCCTTGATCAAGTGCGACGTCTTTTTCCGCTTCAGTGGTCCCCGGCAAATGTATATGCTCTCTTCTTCGTCGATAGGCACTTCTGTAAGGCCCACAATATCTTCGACCATCCCGTATATCGTGCCGACGAAGACGATCGGATGCGAATGCAGGTCGTGCTCCTCCTCCCATCTCTGCAGGCGGATGAAATGATGAGAATCATAGGGATCGAGTTCGATGTCGGGCCTCATGCCTTCCACATAATGAAGATAGTACAGGACCATGATCTTCCATGTGCCGACGACAAGCGAGTTCGGCGGTACGAGCTCAAGAACGCGCTCACCGTAGATCCTCGGCTCCATGTAATCCTTCAGGGTCGGTATTACCGTCTTGATCTCCGGACCTGCCTCCAACACTATCTTCATCGATTCCTTGACGATACCGGATCGATCCCACGGGCCGCGGATAAGATGCGGCGTGGCGATCATCAACCCGAGGAATATTATACCGGCCGATATTCCCCGAAATCGAAGGCGTTTCCTGTCACCGGATAACCTCTCCCGGAGGGCGAAGATGCCGAAAGAGATTGCAACTGCCACAGTTATCGTCAGTGGCATGGCGAATACCGGAAGCATGCGTCTGTTGCCATTTACAACGCAGAAAACGGTCGAGGCCGTAAATATGCCCACAAGGGCCCAGGTCTTCCTGTCCGTTTTTTTCAACAGTTTCCAGACTCCGATAATGAATACGGGGAGGGCCAATAGTCCGAACTGGTAGATGAATTCAGTGATCGCAAGCTGCATCGATGTCCGGGCCATCACACGGCTGCTGAGGTTGAAGGTCGAGTGGTATTCCTGCCCGCTGATGAGCCAGAAGATACGCCCGAAAGGGTTGCTGAACGTCTCTTCCGTCAGGCCGAACTGCCTCGTGCTGAGTTCAATCGTATAATCAAGGTAGTTCATCGGGTAGTCGCCGGAATCGGCCCAGACGAGGTATAGATAGGGAGTAAGACCGGCGATGAAAGTGATTAGAATAAGCGGCCAGTATACAAACCACTTCGATTTTTCGGGTTTCGTAAACGCGAGCATCAGCCCCAATACCATTACAGCCGGCGCAAAGGCAAGATGGCCGGTCAAGGTAAGCCCCAGACATGCTGCCGCGGAAACGGCTCTGGCCAGTGTGGGTTTTTCAAATGTATGCAGGACGAGCCAGAAGCTTGTCAGAAACAGAAAGATCGAGATCGTGTAGACTTCGGCCCTTATAGAGCTCCACCAGAAGGTAAAGCTCAGGCCGTATACGACCGATCCGGCGAGGGCTGCCCATACGGGCAGACCAAGTTTCACGAGAACCAGAAAAAGCGCGCATACGGCCGCCGCGCCGAAGAAAACGCTCATCACCGTGATACGATAAGCTGGATCGCCGCTTAGCACCCTGCCAAAGACCTGCCCCAGCATGATAAATATCGGATACCCGCTGGGATGAGCCACACCCCCGCATAACGCGACCGCCTGCAGTTCGCCGCTGTCGCCGTAAAATACACTCGGAGCGGCTGTCTGGAGAAATATTATCAAAAAGGCGAGAAAGATCGCAGGGAGCAATAATGCCCGGATTCTTAAAGAATGCACTGGTTTATCCCCCCTGGCAATAGTGTCTATTACGGCGTCGCTCCGGCATCTTTGGCATTCTATACCGTTTGATTCCTATCAATGAACCTGTACGGAAGACAAGTATCGTCCAGATCATCTGCAGGCCAAGGATAATTGACTTCCGCAGGCTGCCTGTCACGGACGATATTCCCACTCGGAAGCGGTAGTTGACGGGGATCTGCACGACCCTGCATTGGGCAAGAATGGATCTGAGCATTATTTCCGGGCCGAAATGCGAACCTCCCACACGATAGTGCGGAAGCAGAAAATCCGATGTTTCGCGGTTCAGTAATCGAAAGGTACAGCCGACATCCGAAAAGGAGTGGCAGTTGAAAAGAATCTGGATCAGTTTGGCGACAACCACGTTGCCGAGCCTGAGGAACCAGCCCATATTGGCGTTTTCCCATATCATCCATCCAAGCGTGCGGCTGCTGTACACAATGTCGAAATCGCTAGAGTAGGCCAGCAACTTTTCGAGGTCGTCGGGCATAAAAGTCCCGTCAGGTTCGCAGATAACGACAAGATCCCCTATGGCTTCCTGTAGACCGCGGCGGCATGCCCATCCGTAACCCTGCTTGTTCTCGTCTATTATCCGCGCGTCTGTCAGTTCAACCTCTTCCTTTGTTCCTGCGGCCGCATTGTTATCGATTACCAGGACCTCGTCGACATAAGGGATCTCATAGAAGGCCTCGATATATTTGGCGATCGAGTCCCTCTCATTGTAGGTGGGTAGAACGACCGAGATGCGTTTACCCTCCCACATTGAAAAAACCCCTACCTATCGTCATAATCTTCTGCTGGTAGTGGAAGATAATTGTATAATTAGTTTCTTATCCACAATTGTAACACGTCTGTTTAAAAAAATCATATAGAGAATTCCTTATTGCGCCTTTTATTCCATAACCATTTGCTATATTTATTAATCCCAGGTGGTACTGAATGATAACTTGACACCGGTGGTGAGGTAATGTTAAACGGATTCAGAGTTTTAAAAGGAGGGATTGCATGAGCGACCAGAAGGTCCTTAACCGCTGGGTAGTGGTGGCAGGCGCCATCCTCATACAGCTCTGTCTCGGCGCGATCTACGCGTGGAGCGTATTTACCAAGCTTCTGACTATTGAAGGCGGCGACTATGGATTCACCGCGAAGCAGGCCGCATGGGTGTTCTCGGCCGGCCTGGCGACATTCGCAGTATTCACCGTGATCGCTGGAAGGCTGGCGAAGAAATATGGGCCGAGGCCGGTGGCGATGGCCGGCGGATTAGTCCTCGGCCTTGGCTACATACTCGGCGGGTTCTTTGGCGGCTCGTTTGCCACACAGCTCCTCTTCATCGGGATCATCGGCGGAGCCGGTATCGGTCTCGCCTACGTCGTACCGATCGCGGTCGGCGTGAAGTGGTTCCCCGACAAGAAGGGCATGATCACCGGGCTCGCAGTGGCGGGTTTCGGTTTCGGCGCCACGCTCTGGGTCAAGCTTGCGGGCAGCTGGTTCGGCGGGCTCCTCAATACTACTAGCCTCTTCGGCCTGCCCGGCGTCCAGAGCGTCTTTTTCATCTACGGATTGGCGTTCGCCATCCTCGTTCTGCTCGGCAGCACGGTGATGGTCAATCCGCCCGAGGGATGGAAACCGAAGGGATGGAATCCTCCGGCCGATGCGGGAACTCACGCGACCGGTGCCGTCAACCTGACGAGCGGCGAGATGCTCCGTACTCCTCAGTATTTCATGCTGTTGCTGATGTTCATAGGATCGGCGCTCGCGGGGCTTATGGTCATCTACTGCATCAGGCTCTTCGGTATCGACGCGCTGCAGAGCAGCGGCGTTGCGAGCGACATGAAAACGGCCGGGATCATGGCCGGAACGGCGATGGCCTGGTACGCGATACTCAACGGCCTCGGCCGCATCGTCTGGGGCACCGTCTCCGACAAGATAGGCCGGAAGTGGGCCCTTATCACGATGTGCGCCCTGCAGGGCGTCATCATGCTCCTCTTCCTCGGGATGGGGAAGTCGGAATACGGCCTGATAATCGGCGCGTGCATCATAGGCTTCAACTTCGGCGGTAACTTCGCGCTGTTCCCTGCTGCGACGGCCGACTACTTCGGCAACAAGAACGTCGGCACGAACTACGGCTGGGTCTTCATGGCGTACGGCTTCGCCGGTATCGCCGGTCCGCAGATAGCGGGTTACTTCAAGGATGCCGCCCAGGGCGGCGACGTCGGCGCCTGGTCGATGCCGTTCGTGATCGCTGCGATCTCGTGCTTCGCCGCGGCGGCAATAGGCTTCATGCTGAAACCGGTCAAGAAGGCATAGAGAAGCCTGAATCGTATGAATTGAAGGGCGGGACCTGTCCCGCCCTTTTTTTGATGTAATTCTCCCCGTACGTGGTAGAATTTTTATCAAATGATAGGCAGCACAGTATCCCACTACACGATAACCGAGAAACTGGGCGAGGGCGGCATGGGAGTCGTCTACAGGGCCCGGGACCTCGACCTGGACCGCTTTGTGGCGATCAAATTTTTACCTCCGCATCTGAGTGGTGACGTGAAGGCGAGAAAGAGGTTCGTCCACGAGGCCAAGGCGGCGTCGGCGCTGAACCATCCCAACATAGCGGTGGTCCACGAGATCGGTGAATCCGACGACGGTCAGATCTTTATCGTGATGGCCTGCTACGATGCCGAATCGCTGCGCGAAAGAATCGACAGGGGCAGGGTTAAGCCGGAAGAGGCGCTCGATATCGCTGAGCAGATCGCTTCGGGCCTGAGCGCTGCTCACAAGGGAAATATTGTTCACCGCGACCTCAAACCCTCCAACATACTCGTTACCGGCGACGGCAGGGCTGTAATCATAGATTTCGGGCTGGCCAAGCTGGCTGACAGGACGAGATTGACGAGAGAGGGGACGACCGCCGGGACAGCAGCCTACATGAGCCCCGAGCAGGCCAGGGGTGAAGAGACCGACAACCGTTCCGATATATTCTCATTCGGCTGCGTATTCTACGAGCTCCTCTGCGGCAGCCAGCCGTTCAGGGGGGAGCACGAAGCTGCCCTGCTCTACGAGATCGTCCATGAGGAACCGGGATCGCTGTCTGAATGTGGAGGGGATATTCCGGAAGAGTGTCAGAAGATAATCTACAGGTGCCTGAAGAAAGATCCTGCCGCACGGTACCAGGACGCCACGGAGCTGAGAGAAAGTATCAGGAAGTCAGGAGCAGGCCGAGCACTTGCGGGACCGGAATCAAGTCAGAAAAAGAACAATATGTTTCGAAATGCCGTGATTGCCGTAACAGCTATCATGCTGATCGCTGCGGGGATATATATCGCAAAAAGTGCCATGGAAAAGGATACTGCCGGGCCAGAGAAGATGGGGATTGTAGTTCTTCCCTTTGAGAATCTCGGAAATACAGAGGACGAGTATTTCGCCGACGGGATCACTGACGAGATAACTGTCCGTTTATCGGGAATCGAGGATTTAAAAGTAATCGCCAGAACAAGTGCCAACCAGTTCAAGAATACGGACAAGACAGTCGCTCGAATCGGTGAAGAACTTGATGTCGAATATATCCTCGAGGGAACGATACGATGGCAGCGTCTCGAGGACGGTGGCAGCCGGGTCAGTATCTCGCCAAAACTCATCAGGGTCAGCGACGGCTCGCACCTGTGGGCTGAGATCTATCAGGAGGAAATCACAGGTATCTTCCGGTTACAGTCGCTGATAGCGATGAGGGTCGCCGGCGCACTTGATATCGAACTCCTCGAATCCGAGCAATCCGTTATCGAGAAAGTCCTGACGGAAAACATGCAGGCCTACGACTACTACCTCATGGGACTCGAACACGACAGATACTGGTCAGCCGGTCCAAGTGCCGAAAAAGCCCTGCCGATGTACGAGAAAGCAGTATCGTTTGATCCGGACTTTACCGAGGCGTGGGCACATATATGCAGGCTGCGGACATATCTTGTCAGCCTGGGTATCCTTGTCAGGAAGGAGCTCGCTGAAGCAAAAAGTGCTGGTGATAAGGCTGTGTCTCTTGATGCCAGGAGCGTGGAGGCCCAGGTCAGTCTCGGGTATTATTATTACAATGGCTTCAGGGACTATGACACCGCGCTGAAATATTTTGAGAAGGCGAATACGCTGGCTGCCGGAAGGTGGGAGGGGATTTACGGAAGTGCGCTTGTTATGAGACGGATGGGGATGATGGAGAGTTCTCTTGCCGGCTTCGAGAAAGCGCTCAGACTCGATCCACTGAACTGGAATATCATGCTTGATATGACTTATTCGTATAACTGGATGCGCGACTTTGAGAATGCCGAGAAGATGGCAAGGAATCTCATCGACCTGAATCCAGAAATAATGGAAGGCTATGGGCATCTTATTGATGCATATATCGGTATGGATGGTGACACCACAAGGGCCGCCGGTGTACTGAGACTGGCCATGGAAAAGGGTTCCGTGATCGATTTGACAACTACTTATGAATACATAGATGTCCTCAGGCCGCTGGTAGGTGGTAATGACGGGGTAAAGAAACAGATAATTGCTGCAGACGTATTGCTGGAAACTTCCATGATCCAGCGCGCGAATCTGTACTATCAAAAAGCCCAGGTATATGAGGTATCCGGCAAATCCGATTCTGCCGGTGTCATGTATGGAAAAGTAACGGAACTTATCGAACCTCTTGTAGCATCAGACCCCGGAACGTTCTATTACTATCAAACGCTGGCACTTGCATATTCCGGCCTGGGACGCCACGAGGAATCGATAGCATTATGCCGCAAGGGACTTACGATGGACTTGATATCTCGGGATGATATGGATTCAACGAGCATGTCGACCACTATCTCCATGGCATATTCAATGGCAGATATGGAGGATGAAGCGATCGATCTCATCGAAGACCTGCTCTCTCGACCCTCACGGGTATCAGTGGGGCAGTTAAAGGTCGATCCAGTCTGGGATCCCATTCGTGATGATCCAAGGTTCATTAAGCTTCTGGAACAACATGGAAACTGAATGTCGGACTGTCAACGCAACGGGGGGCTGTCGCAGCTCCCCGTTTTTTCTTATCTTGAGGACATGAACAGGCCCTACCTCATAGGAATATCCGGCTGCTCCTGCTCGGGCAAGACGAGCGTGGCCCTCGGACTGGCCAAGCGCCTCGACGACTTCCGTCCCGTCGTCGTTCCCCTCGATTCGTACTACTTCGACCTCGAACACATCCCCGAAGAGGAGAGGGCGAGGTATAACTTCGACCATCCCGGGGCGATAGATTTCGAGATGTTTGAGAACCACCTCGTTAAGCTGCTCGAGGGAAAGGACGTCCTCGTGCCCGTCTACGACTACGAGAGCCACACACGCGTCCCGCAAGGGGAGTGGATCCCGGTACGCCCTGGACAGGAGGAGGGCGAGCGCGTGATGATCGTCGAGGGGCTGCACGTCTTCTATAGCCCCGCAGTGAGGGAGATGCTCGACCTGAAGATATTCGTCGAGGTAAGTAAGGCGGTGAGCCTGAACAGGCGCGTCGAGCGCGACGTCCGCGAGCGGGGGAGGACACCCGAGGCTGTCGTCCAGCAGTTTCAGCGGCATGTCGTCCCGATGTACGATGAGTACGTCGAGCCGGTGAAGGAATTCGCCGACCTCGTCGTCGACGGCGAGCGCCCGCTCGAGGAATCGCTCAGGGCGGTGCTCGCCCTGGTCTATCCCCAGGAATGATCCCACACCATTTCCCATCCCAATAAATTGTTTGTGGCGCCGCCCGCCGCTTTTTATATATTCAGTGAACGCTGTACCGATGGTTGTGCTTTTTCAGGGTAACGGAAATGCAGGCTGTAGTTCTCGATCCAGGTACGGCAGCGACATCGAAGGGAAGCGCAGGCAGATTGCCAGGTGCGCTCATCGATATCGGCGGCCGTCCGCTCATTGAGCATCAGCTCGACTTCCTCTTCGGGGGAGGAATCGAGTCCGCGTGCGTGTGCACGGGCCAGGACGGCTATGGCGCGTTCAGGGACTGGCTGCGCTCCTGCGATTACACCGGCAGGGTGGAGCTGGTCACCGACAACAACCATAACAGCGGTGATACAGGCCCCCTTCACGATCTCGGCACGATCCTCGGGCGTGGAAACTTCACCGATGGGGTTGTCGTTACTGCGGGGAACAGGTACTTCGATTTCCCTTTTTCCGGCTTCGTCGAATTCTGCAAGGACCACGACGGTGATTCCGTTGTTATCATGAACGTGAAAAACGGCGGCAAGGCGGTCCGCTGCGGGATGGCGGCCATCACTGCGAACGAGCGCATCATCAGCTTCTCCGTCGATCCGGGAGGGAAGACGCACACGCCGCTCGTTGCGCTTCCCCTGCTGCACCTCAGCGCTGAAACGATACCATACATCGGCAGGTATCTCTCAGAGGGGAACGATGCGGGCTGCATCGGATCCTTTCTCGAGTGGTCATACCGGTTCAGACCGCTATTCGCCTACAAGGCTGAGGGGAAGCACTTCCGCATCACCAACGCTGCCTCGGCAAAGAAGATCGCCTCTCACTTTGAAAAATCAGGCCGTATCTGATACAATCCAACCGGAAATTCCAGAACAGATATGTTTCTCATATAGGGAGCCAGAGATGGAAGAGCACATACGCGAGATATTAAAGGCGCTTGGAGAGGACCCCGAGAGGGAAGGACTGAAAAAGACCCCGCGCAGGATGAAGGAGTCGCTCGAGTTCCTCACGAGCGGCTACAGGGAAGATATCGACGAGGTGATGAAGGGATTCATCCTCGACGAAAAATACGACGAGATGGTGATCTGCAGGGACATCAGCCTGTATAGCCTCTGCGAGCACCACATACTCCCCTTCTACGGCAAATGTCACGTCGCATACATCCCCAGGGGGAAGATAATCGGGCTCTCGAAGATCCCGCGTGTGGTGGAGATCTTTTCGCGCCGCCTTCAGATCCAGGAACGGTTGACCAACCAGATTGCCGGCACGCTGATGGAGTATCTCGAGCCGCTGGGCGTAGCGGTGATAATCGAGGCGGTGCACCTCTGCATGGCGATGCGCGGCGTTCAGAAGCGCGACTCGCTGATCATCACCAGCTCGATGCTCGGTGCCTTCCGCAACGACCCGAAGACGAGGATGGAGTTCCTCGACCTGATCCGCGGCGGCGCCCGGCACAAGTGGTAGATAGTCTATGAATGAAAAAGAGCTCGTCCTGGCCGCCCGCGGCGGCGACCGGGACGCCTTCAACGAACTCATATCAAACTACACCGACCGGATCTACCGGCTCGCCTGGAAGCTGTCGGGCAATCAGGAAGACGCCGAGGATATATTCCAGGAGACCTTTCTGAAGGCCGTTGACAACATCGACAGTTTCCGGCTCGAGTCGTCGTTTGGCACATGGCTCTATTCCATAGCGATGAACGTGATGCGCACCTGTTTCGCGAAGAGAAAGAGGATGCAGCTGGGGCCGATCGAGGATTACATGCCCGATCACGCAAACGGCGCCAATTCGAAGCTGCTCGACTGGGGAGACCCGCACGACCTGTTCGAGAACGAGCAGCTCAGGGAGATGATCGATTCGTTCCTCTCGAAGATGTCCCCCGAGAACAGCACGCCGTTTGTTCTCAGATACATGGAGGACATGCCTGTAAAGGACATCGCCGAGGTCATGGATCTCTCCGTGCCGGCGGTGAAGTCGCGGATACTGAGGGCGAGGCTCGCGCTACGCGAAAACCTCACCGAAAAATTCAGGGAGAAGAAAGATGGATAACTGCAGGGAATATCTAGAGAACCTCTGCTCCTACGTAGACGGCGAAGTGGATGATTCGGTCTGCAGGGAGATCGAGAAGCACCTCGCCGGCTGCCCCGACTGCCGCATCATGGTCGATACGCTGCGCAAGACGGTCAGGCTCTGCCGCGAGGGTAAGGAAGAACCTCTGCCCGAAGGATTGAAGGCCAGGATGGAGGCTATCCTCGAAAAGAAGTGGAAAGAGAAATTCGGTAAAGACGAAGGATAAATCTGACTAACCTGCTGTTGTAAAACACGATACCGCTAATTTACGATAAATCTCAAAAAATATGAATCGTTTCCGCTCTTTTTCTATCCAAAGGGTTACACGCGTTTTCACTTCTGGAAAGGAAAGGTGCAATGAGACGGTTTATTGAGGAGTTTTCGATAGATCACCCCTGGGTGATAATCATCGCTGTCACGGTCATCACGATCTTCTTCGCAGCGCAGCTTCCCGGGATAAAGATCGACACAGATCCGGAGAACATGCTCCGGGCCGACGAGCCGGCCAGGCTCTTCGACCACGAGGTCAAGGAGGAGTTTGCCATATCCGACTTCATCGCGGTCGGAGTGGTGAGCGAGGACGGGGCGTTCAACAGCCGGCTTCTCGGCAACATCCACGCGATCGTCGAAGAGATCTCCGAGATCGAGGGGGTAGTCGCGGACGATATCCTCTCACCCTCCACCGTCGACGACATCCGGCAGGACAGCGACGGTGTGCTGACCGTCTCGACGCTGATGGAAGAACCGCCTGACAGCGACGCGGAAGCGAAGTTTATCCTCGAGCGTATCAAGGGCAATCCAGTCCTGAGGGGCAAGCTCGCCTCGGACGACGGGAAGGCGATAGCCCTCTTCATCCCTATAGAATCGAAGAATATGTCCCAGAGGATCGCCGGCGAGATCGAGGAGATCATTGCGAGGCATTCATCGGGCGAGGAGTACTTCATTGCCGGCCTGCCGGTAGCCGAGGACAGCTTCGGGGCCGAGATGTTCAGGCAGATGGCTCTGAGCGCGCCACTCGCCGGCCTGATAATCTTTCTTCTGCTCCTGTTCTTCTTCAGGAACGCGAGGATCGTCATCGCGCCGATGATCGTCGCTGTCGCCTCGGTGATCTGGACGATGGGGCTGTTGATACTCACTGGAAACACCGTTCATATCATGAGCTCGATGATACCGATTTTCCTCATACCGATCGCCGTCCTCAACTCGATACATATCATCTCCGAGTTCCATGACGAGTTCCAGAAGTACAAGCACAAGAAGACGACGATCAGGAACACGATGCTGAAACTCTTCACCCCGATGCTGTTCACTTCGCTTACGACCGTCGTGGGATTCGCCTCTCTGGCGATGACGCCGATCCCGCCGGTCAGGGTATTCGGGATATTCGTCGCCTTCGGGATCATCGTGGCCTGGCTGCTCTCGATAACCTTCAATCCCGCCTTCGCCGTTCTCCTTTCGAGCAGGTCGCTGAGGAATTTCGGGAAGTCGGACGAATCGCACCGCCCCCTGACGATTGCGCTTCACGCGATCAGAAATTTCAACAGGAAGCATTACAGGGCCGTGCTCGCAGCATCGGCAGTGATCATCCTCATCTCGGCCGTTGGGCTGAAAATGATCGTGGTCAACGACAATCCGGTCAAGTGGTTCAAGAGCAACCATCCTCTCAGGGTCGCCGACGTCACGCTCAACGAGCACCTCGCCGGCACTTACATGAACTACCTCGTCCTCGACGGCGGGGAAGAGGACGCTATGAAGGACCCCGAGACGCTGAGGTATATCGAGCGGCTCCAGAGACACCTCGAGCAGAGTCCCTTCGTCGGAGCCGCCACGGGGTTGCCCGACATCGTGAAGAAGGTACGGTTCGAGCTGTTCGACAGCGATCCGGACAAGTTCGCGATACCGGACAGCCGCAGGGAGGTCGCCGAGGAGCTCTTCCTCTTCGAGATCTCGGGCGGTGATCCGGGCGATCTCTTCAAGTTCGTATCGCAGGATTATTCGAAGGTCAACCTCTGGGTACAGCTCAACGAGGGGGACAACCGCTCGGTGATGTCGGTTGTCGAGTCGGCGGAGGAATTCCTGAGCGAGAATCCGGCACCCGCGAAGCTCGAGGCCGCCTGGGCCGGCCTGTCGTATATCAACATCGTATGGCAGGAGAAGATGGTCACCGGGCTGCGGGCGGCGCTGCTGAGCTCTTTCGCCGTCGTATTCGTGATGATGGCCTTCCTCTTCCGCTCGCCGCTGCTCGGCCTGATCTCGATGCTGCCGCTCAGCATAACGATCATGGCGATCTACGGGGCGATCGGGTTCATAGGAAAACCGTACGACATGCCGATAGCCGTCCTTTCGTCGCTGACCCTGGGATTGTCTATCGACTTCGCCATCCACTTCATCAAGAGGTCGAGGAACATCCACAGGGAGACGGGAGATTTCGAGAAGACCTACAACGAGATGTTCGAGGGACTGGGCAGGGCGATAAGCAGGAACGTGCTTGTGATCGCCATCGGGTTCGTCCCGATGTTCTTCTCGACGCTCGTTCCCTACATCACCGTGGGGTCGTTCTTCTTCGCGATCATGATGGTATCGGGAGCTGTCACGATGCTGCTCCTGCCGTCCATCTTCATAGTATTGAGAAAGAAACTGTTCCCGCAGGCCGTTGCGGAGACAGAAGAAATAAAGATCAGAAAGGCAAGTTAACCGTTAACCGCAGGAGGAAAGTCATGAAAATCGGAACGATCATAACTGCAGCAGCGATCTTGTTCACATCACTGCCAGCGCTGGCGGGAGACAGCGAGCACGATCCGGAAGCGCTGATGAAAGAGTCCCACATGGCGATGTTCTACGCCGCCGACGACGGGATCTCCGAGGTGGAGATGAAGATCGTCAACTCGAAGGGCAAGGAAAGGGTAAGGCAGTTCGCCATGCTGAGGCTCGACGTCGAGGAGGGTGGAAAGCAGATGTATTACACATATTTCCGTAAGCCGCACGACGTTTCCAGGCTCACCTTCATGGTGCACAAGCTGCCGCAGGAGAACGACAGCAGGTGGCTCTACATTCCGTCGGTCGATCTTATCAAGCGGATCTCAAGCGATGACAAGGGCTCAAGTTTCGTAGGATCGGATTTCACCTACGAAGATGTTTCCGGAAGGCACTGGACCGAGGACACGCACACGTTCGTGCGCGAAGACGAGTACAACGGCCGCGGGGTCTACGTGATCGAATCGAAGCCGGTGGAGAAGTACAAGGGTTTCACCCGCAAGATCACATTAATCGACAGGGAGAACCATCTCGTCCTGCGTGAGGAGTACTACAAAAAGGGCGATTCCCCTGAGCGGGTATTTACCGCCGAAAAAGTCGAGACAATCGATGGGATAGCTACCTCGACATTCCGCAGGATGGAAAACCTCAAGAAGAATCAGTATACGACCGTCGAGTTCTCCGATATCAGGTACGACGTCGGCATAGACGAATCTGTCTTCACCGAGCGCAGCCTGAAGAACCCGCCGCGTGAGTATATCCGGTAACAGGGAGGAAGAGGATCATGAAGCGATATAGTGGTTTAATTGCCGGAATGATGCTGGCGGCCGTACTGTCGGCGCCGGCAGCGGCGGACAGCGAGATCAGCGGATTCCTGCAGGGCCTGTACGGCTACGGGACTGACAGCCGCAACCCCGTGCCTTCAGAACTGACGGCGTCGGAAGTGAGGCTGCAGCTGAGGTTCGAATCTTTCTCGGACGGGGCGGAGTATTTCGGAAGGCTCGATTTCGTATACGACAACTATCTCGACCCGGGCATCAGCGCGGAGCTTCGAGAGGGATACATCAAGTTCGGTGCCGGCGGATGGCTCGACATGAAGATCGGAAGGCAGATCATCACCTGGGGGACAGGCGACCTGATATTTATCAACGATCTCTTCCCCAAGGACTGGGTCTCCTTCTTCTCGGGGCGCGACGACCAGTACCTCAAGGCGCCTCAGAACGCCCTGCGCTTCACGATGTATGGCGGCTCTACCTCGCTCGACGTCGTATATACACCGAGGTTTACGTCCGATGTCATCCCTTCGGGGATGAGGCTGAGCTATTACAACCCGATGGCAGGAGGCATAGTCGGCGGCGAGGATTATCTCTTTGCGGGGACGATGCCCGAGGCGAAGATCGAGAACGGCGAGATCTCGGCGAAACTGTCGCGATATTTCGGCAGCATCGACGGGGCGCTGTATTTTTACAGGGGTTTCTACAAGACTCCGGTCGGGATGGATATGGCCGCGAGGGAGGCGTTCTACCCCGAGCTGATGGTCTACGGCGCATCGCTCAGGTCGCCGGTTTTCGGCGGTATATTCTGGATCGAATCGGGATATTACGATTCGCGTGAGGACTCGGGCGGGAACGATCCGCTGGTGCCCAACAGCTCGCTCGAGAGCATGGCCGGTTTCGAGAGACAGATCACTTCGACGGTGACGGCGAATCTTCAGTACTACAACAGCTACATGATCGATCACGACAGCTTTGCGGCAACGCTTCCCGAAGGTTCGCCTGTCACCGACGAGTTCTACCACCTGCTCACCTCAAGGGTCACGATGCTGTTCATGATGGAGAACCTGAACGTGTCGCTCTTCGCCTTCTACTCCCCGTCCGAGGAGGACGCCTACGGAAGGGCCGCGGTGACTTACAAATACACCGACACTGTGTCGATGGCTCTCGGCGCGAACCTTTTTCACGGAGAATACGAATACACGACATTCGGGGGATTTCAGCACAACGACAACGTCTACCTGAAATTCACCTACGGGATATAGGAGGAAAAACCGATGAAGCTCGAATATATGATCAGGGTGCTCGCCGGCGTGATGGTGCTTTTCTCGCTTGCCCTGGCACTGTTCGTCTCGAACTGGTGGCTGCTGCTCGGCGCTTTCGTCGGGGTCAATCTGATACAGTCGTCATTTACAGGATTCTGTCCGGCAGAGAAGATCCTTTCCAGGATAACGGGCAGGTAAAAAAAGGGGCGGCCGCGTAAAGCGTGTGATTGGTTCCAGCCATGCTGAAATCCGATTATGCGCGGAGGATATCCCTGGCCAGGCTTTTCCAGCCGCTGAACGGCCTGTATTGGCCACGGAAATAGAGCAGAAGGGCCGGCAGCCACCGATATAGACGAGGCATGCTGAGCACACGAAGCCGGGCCACGGTGGCATCCCGCTCGGTTTCGATTGATTGCAATGCACCGTGCACTCGTTTGCCCAGACCGATTGGTTCCAGCACGCCGGGACCGGTTTGCTCCATGCGTGCAGCCAGCGCCTCCAGGCGTAAAAGCCGTTTTTCACACCACAGGCGCGGACTCTCCGATTTATAGGCGTGAACAAGATCAAGCGGTCCGAGCCTGTTCGTGCTACTGCCCAGCCACTGAGATACATTACGTTCGTGGCGTCGATAGCTCTGCAGTGCTTCGGGAATTACAAGGCGCACATCCAATCGATCGGCAATCGCGTGGAGCCAGGTGTCATGAACGAACCTGTCGGACGGAATGGGGACGATCAGCGGCACTATGATCTTACGAAAGGCAGAGCAACAGCCGGTAATAAACGATGTATCCGGTAAACCCAAAGCGCGTACTTGTTTCAGCTTGGTGAGGCCGGTGTCTCGCGAGTCCTCCTCGATGATTCTCGTGTCGTTGATGATTACCAGGGTATCCGGCGAGGCAAGGAATTCACGCGCGACCCGTTCCAGTTTCCCGGGAAACCAGATATCATCCTGATCGCTCAGGAAAATTATATCACCGGAACACAAAGAGATGGCCTTCTCAAAGTTTTTTGCATAACCCAGATTTTCCGGATTCCGGAATATTCGAACTTCAAAGGCAGCTTCCGCTTCGAATCTTTTCAGGATAGCGAGGGTTTCATCGTTTGAGCCATCATCACAGACAACCAGTTCATCTGGCAGACGGGTCTGCCTGACGAAGCTGTCGACTTGTTCCTGAAGGTATTTCGCGCCACAATAAGTGGCCATAGCTATGGAAATCTTCATTGTTTTCGATCCCGTCCAGCCTGGTAAGTGGTCATGGTTCGAAACACCGCGCTTGCAAGGAACCGACTCACGAGTCACGCAAAGGTTTGTAGGCTCTCAACGTGATGTGTTCCGCACGATCGGGTTGAAAGAACGTGATCATACGGGCAAAAGACCCTCTGAGCCTCAGGAAAGGGCG